>DATBYI010000351.1:0-6440 GCA_036513815.1 Solirubrobacteraceae bacterium | reverse complement strand
AGCGCGATGCCGGCCAGCGCCTCGGCCACCTGCTGGACGAGCGTGGCGGGCAGCGACACCGGCGACATCGCGCCCATCAGGAGGAAGGGACTGATGACGACGGCCTGGTTGGCCTTCACGTACTCGAACATCGCGGCGAGCATGCGATCGTCGTAGCGCAGGGGCGAGTTGACGTTGATGAGGGAGATCGAGACCGGCGCCCGCTCGATCTGCTCACGGCCCCCGAACAGGATCTCGCCCATCCTGATCGTGTCGGCGGCGTTGGGGCCCGACGTGACCGACCCCATGTACGGCTTGTCGCTAAGGGTCTGAAGAGCGAACACCATGTCCAGGTGGCGCGAATCGAGCGGCCGGTCCTCGGGTTCGCAGATGGTGCCGCCGGGCGAGTCGAGCTGCTCGAAGACCTGGCACAGCTTCACGAGGTTCTCGAAGTCGGCCATCTTGGCGTCGCGCCTGGTGGCGCCCTCGCGGATGAAGGGCGGCCCGTAGACGGGCGCGAACACCATGTGGTTGCCGCCGATGTGCGCCGAATTGGCCGGGTTGCGGGCTTGGAGGTCGAACTCCCTTGGCGCCTTGGCGACCTGCTCGAGGATGAAGTCAGGGTCGAAGCGGACGCGGTTCTCGTCCTCGAGCGTCTGGCCTGCTTTGACCAGGACGTCAACCGCCTCCGGGAGCAGGAACTCGATTCCGATCTCGGACACGAGCCGTCGCCAGCCCCGATCGATGACGTCCATCGCATCTTCGCTCAGGATCTCGTAGCGGGGCATCGAGTTGACGAACACGGCTAGCTCCTTGCGAATTTGAAGATTTTCGGCGCCGCCTCAGGGGGTTGACGTCGCGGGCTGTAGTCGTAATCTATACCGCGTGGAACAACAGTTCCAAGCGCGTACTCCCGGAACCGCCGCAATCGACCGCGGCGCGGACCTGCTCGTGCGCGTGCTCGAGTCAGAGCAGCCGGTGGCGCTGACCGATCTGGCTTCCGCCGCGGGACTGCCGAAGAGCACGGCCTCGCGCCTGGTCAGCGCGCTCGAGCGCCGCGGTCTGATCGAGCAGGACGGCGAGCGTGGACGGCTGCGGCCCGGGCCGGCGATCCTCCGCGTGGCCGAGCGCGGCATGCTCGAGCGCAACATCATCGAGCTCGCGCGGCCGGCGCTCGACGCCCTGGCCGAGGCGAGCGGCGAGACGATCAACCTGGCCGTGCCTGCCTCCGAGGGGGTCGAGCACGTCGCGCAGGTGGACAGCCGGCACTTCCTTGGCGCCGGGCAGTGGCTCGGGCGCTCGGTGGGCTACGAGCATTCGGCCAACGGAAAGGTGTTCGTGGCCTTTGGCCGCGCGCCGGCCGGAGCGGCCACCACGGGCGGGGCGAGCTCCCGAGAGCTCGAGGCGGTGCGGCGAAACGACTTTGCCATCTCGATCGACGAGCTCGAGGTTGGTCTGACCGCGATGGCGGCGCCGGTGCGCGGGGCTCGGGGCGAGGTCATCGGGGCGCTCAGCATCTCGGGACCCACGCTGCGCATGACGCCGGCGCGGATCGAGGAGCTGCAGGCGATTCTGAGAAGCGAGGCGGCGACGTTGAGCCGTCGCCTCGGCCACCACGACGATCAAGGAGAAAGGGCGGCGTGACCGACGAAGAGATCCTCCAGCTGTTGTATGACGAGACGCTCGTCGGCAACGCGCCGGTGGTTCGGGATGGCGTGAACGAAGGACTCGAGCAGGGGCTCGAGCCCGAGCGGATGCTCTATGACGCGCTGATTCCGTCGCTCGAGGAGGTGGGCGCCCGCTTCGAGCGGGGCGACTTCTTCGTGCCCGAGATGCTGATCGCGGCGCGGGCGATGCAGGGCGCCCTCGACATCCTGCGCCCACTGCTGGTCGAGACCGGCGTGCGGCAGGTTGGGACGTTTCTGATGGGCACGGTCAAGGGCGACGTTCACGACATCGGCAAGAACCTGTGCAACATCATGCTCGAGGGCGCCGGCTTCACCGTGATCGACCTCGGCGTGAACGTGCCGCCCGAGAAGTTCATCCAGCAGATCGAGGAGCACCAGCCCGACATCGTCGGCTTCTCGGCCTTCCTGACCACGACCATGCCGATGTTCAAGGCGAACATCAACGCGCTCGAGAAGGCGGGACTCCGCGACCAGGTGATCGTGATGGTGGGCGGCGCCCCGGTCACGCAGGAATACGCCGACGCGGTCGGTGCGGACGGCTACTCGGCCGACGCCTCCTCCGCCGTCAAGAAGGCCAAGCAGCTGATCGAGCTGCGCCGCGAGAGGGTGCCGGCGTGAGCGCGGGCGGCCTCGCGCAGACGGTCCTGCGGTCGCGAACCAGGAGCGTGACGATCGGGCACGGCCTTCCGTTCTGCATCATCGGCGAGCGGATCAACCCCACCGGACGCAAGAAGTTCGCCGAGGAGCTTCGAGCCGGCGAGCTCTTGACGGTGACCGCCGACGCGGTGGCGCAGGTGGAGGCCGGCGCCGACATGCTCGACGTCAACGCCGGGATCCCCCTCGTCGACGAGCCCGAGCTGCTGAAGATGATGCTGCAAACGGTCCAGGCCGCGGTCGACGTGCCGATCTGCATCGACTCCTCGGTGATCGAGGCGCTCGAGGCGGGGCTGTCGGTGTACGACGGGCGCGCGCTCGTGAACTCGGTGACGGCCGAGGACGAGCGCCTGTCCGAAATCCTGCCGCTCGTCGCCCGGTACGACGCAGCGGTGATCGGGCTGGCCAACGACGAGACCGGCATCCCCGAGACGCCCGAGAAGCGCCTCGAATGCGCGCGCAAGATCGTCTCGGCCGCGGCGGACTACGGGATCGCGCGCGACGACGTCCTGATCGACCCGCTGGCCATGACCGTGGGCGCGGACCCGGAGGCGGTCAAGACGACGCTCAGGACCATCAGCCTGATCCGCGACGAGCTCGGCGTGAACATGTCCCTGGGCGCGTCGAACGTGTCGTTTGGCCTGCCGGACCGGCATGCGCTCAACGCGGGGTTCCTCCCGATGGCGATGGCGGCCGGGCTGACCAGCGCGATCATGTCGACGGCTCGCCCCGTCGTCGATGCGGTCCGGGCGAGTGACCTGCTGCTCGGGCACGACGAATGGGGTGCGAACTGGATCGCGGCGCACCGTGCCCGCCAGGCCACGGTGGCCCAGGAGGCGCCGGTGTCGTGAGCGGAGTCTCGCCGCAGCGGCGCAGGCTCGAGCTGGCCGCCGAATCCGATCGCGGCGCAGTCGATTCTGCGGCGGCCCAGGACGACGGGTCCGGGCGGGTCCGGCTCAGGTTCCTCCCCGACGGCGGGGACGTGCGGGTTCCCAGTGGGACGCCGGTGTTCGACGCCGCGAGCTGGAACGGAATCGCGATCGACTCCACCTGCGGCGGACACGGCACGTGCAAGAAGTGCCGCGTGCGGATCGTGTCGGGCGACGTTCCGGTCGGGCCCCTGGACCCACGGGCGTTCTCGACGGATGAGCTCCGGGACGGATGGCGGCTGGCCTGCCGGGCGTCCGCCCGCGGTGATCTCGTGGTCGAGGTCCCGCCCCTTCAGACGCGACCCAAAGCGGCTCTGGCCGGGGTGGGGCGCCACGTCATCCTGCGCCCGGCGATCCAGAAGCGCCATCTGGCCCTCGACGAGCCGACGATGGAGGACCAGCGCTCGGACCTGCAGCGCGTGCTCGACGCGCTCGAGGACCTCGAGCCGCACACCTCGATCGAGGTGCTGCGCTCGCTGGGGTCGGTCCTGCGGTCATCCGGATTCGACGTCACCGCGGTGGTGGCCGATCAGGAGCTGATCGGGTTGGAGCCCGGGGACACGACCGCGCGGCGGTTCGCGATCGCGTTCGACCTCGGCACGACGACCGTGGTGGCGACGCTGCTCGATCTCGAGAGTGGGCAGCCGGTGGCGGTGCGGTCAATGCTCAACCGCCAGCAGCCGTTCGGCGCCGACGTGATCACGCGTATCTCGGCGACGATGATGGACCCCGAGGCTCTCGGCGCGCTCCGCTCCCGCGCGCACGAGACGATGGCGTCGCTCGTCGAGGAGGTCTGCGTCGAAGGCTCGGTGGACCCGCTCGAGGTCTACGAGATGACCGTGTGCGGCAACGTGACGATGATGCACCTCGCGCTCGGGATCGACCCCGAGCCGCTGTCGATGGCTCCGTTCGTCGTCTCCACGCATTCGTTCCCGGAGGTGCGGGCGTCCGACTTCGGCGTCGCCGTCCATCCGTTGGCGCCCGCGTTCGTGTTCCCGTCGCTCGGCGCCTACGTCGGCGGTGACATCGTCGCCGGGATGCTCGCGACCGGCCTGACGCGTGACCGGCGCGTCAGGTTGTTCATCGACGTCGGCACGAACAGCGAGATCGCGCTCGGATCGGTCGACCGCGTCGTGGCGACCGCGGCGCCGGCGGGGCCTGCCTTCGAGGCGGCGCAGATCCGCTGCGGCATGCGAGCGTCGGAGGGCGCGATCGAAGGAATCAGAATCTCCGCCGATGGACTGACCCTGGACGTGATCGGTGACGTCGAGCCGGTGGGGATGTGCGGTTCGGGCCTGGTCGACGCGGTGGCGGAGCTCGTCCACTGCGGTCTGCTCGATCACTCGGGCCGGTTCATCCCGGACGAGGCCGCCGCCGAGTCGCATCCAGGGCTCGCTTCGCGGTTGACGATGATCGGCAAGGAGCGCGTGTTCGTGCTCGATTGGCGCGGCGGGGCGGATCCGGAGCGATCGGTGTTCCTGTCGCAGCGCGACGTCCGCGAGCTCCAGTTCGCCAAGGCCTCGATCGCCACCGGGTGGAGCATCCTCCTGCACGAGCTCGGCATCGAGCCCGGCGACATCAGCCAGGTGCTCCTCGCCGGAAGTTTCGGCGCCTATCTGACGCCGCTCAGCGCGGTGCGGATCGGGCTCGTGCCGAAGATCGCCCTGCCCCGGATCGTGTCCGCAGGCAACGTCGCCGGCGAGGGGGCAAAGATCGCCGCCCTGTCGGTACGCGAGCGGGCCGAGGCGTATTCGATCCTGCGCGAGGTCGAGTACGTGGAGCTGTCGGGGCGCTCAGACTTCAACGACATGTTCATCGACCAGCTGGCCTTTCCGGGATGAGCGACCCGGCCGGCATTTCCAGGATGAGCGACCGGCGGGCGGCGGTGGTGGCGTGCGGGGCGCTGGCGCTCGACGTGCGCCGGATCGCCGGGCGCCGGGGGTGGGACGTCGACGTGATCCCCGTGCCGGCGCTGCTCCACAACCAGCCCGAGCGCATCGCTCCCGCGGTGGCCGAACTGTCCGCGGGCCGCGACGTCGTGGCGCTCGCGTACGGAGACTGCGGGACTCGGGGAGCGCTCGACGAGCTGGGGCTCCCGCGCCTCGCCGGTGATCACTGCTACGACGTGTTCGCCCGCGACGAGGTCCACGCGGCGTTGGCGGAGGAGCCGGGCACGTATTTCTTGACCGACTTCCTGGCCCGGACGTTCGAGCACACGGTGTGGCGCGAGCTGGGGCTCGATCGATACCCGGAGTTGCGCGAGGACTACTTCGGTAACTACACGCGCGTGATGTGGCTGGCGCAGCGACCCACGCCGGCGACGCGTTTGGCCGCCGAGCGCGCCGCGGGGCGGCTCGGGCTGCCGCTTGTCGTCCGCGAGGTCGGGAACGCGGGCCTAGAGCGCCAGCTCGAACAGTTCTTGGGAAGAAACCCCGGTATGGACGTGGTTTCTTCCCGAGCGATCGCCGACTGACGGGCCCTAGCCGCCGTCGATCGCCTCGGATAGCAGGGTCGCCACGTCGGCGACGCGCAGCTCGGCGCCGGCGCTCTGCACGCCGTCGTCAAGCATCACCGTGCAAAACGGGCAGGCGACGGCGAGCGTTCCGGCGCCGGTGGCGGCGGCCTCGCGCACGCGCTCCTCGTTGATCGGACTGGCGCGCTCCTCCATCCACATATGCGCCCCGCCGGCGCCGCAGCAGAACGTCTGCTTACGCGAGCGTCGCATCTCGACCGGCTCGCCGATCGCGGAGACGATGTCTCGCGGGGCGTCGAGCACGTCATTGTGGCGGGCCAGGTAGCACGAGTCGTGATAGGTGATCTTCAGGCCGTCGCCACGGTTTGGCTTGATGCGCCCGTCGCGCACGAGGTTCGAGAGGAGCTCGGAGTGGTGGATCACCTCGTAGCGGCCGCCGAAGTCGGGATATTCGTTGGCGAGCGTGTTGAAGCAGTGCGGGCAGCCCGTGACGACCTTGGTCACGCCCGCGTCATTGAGCGTCTCGACGTTCTGCTCCGCGAAGGCCTGGAAGACGTACTCGTTGCCGATCCGGCGGGCCGGATCGCCCGTGCAGCTTTCCCGGGGCCCGAGGATCGCGAAGTCGACGCCCGCGTTCTTCAAGAGTTTGGCTGTGGCCTCGGTCGTCCGGCGGGCCCGCTCGTCGAACGATCCCGCGCAGCCGACCCAGTAGAGGTA
>DATBYI010000350.1:0-2477 GCA_036513815.1 Solirubrobacteraceae bacterium | reverse complement strand
TCGGGTCATGAGGGGTCGTTCAGGACGCGTGCCACAGTTTGCTCGAGCCAGTCTCCGGCGAGTTGGAAGCGCCGCAGGGCCACAATCCGGCCCTGCCGGTTGATCACGAACGTCTCCGGAACTCCGGTGACCCCGAACGAGCGCACGAGGTTGCCATTGACGTCGCGGATCGCCGGGTAGGTGATGTGGTTTTGCTGGACGAAAGTCTCGGAGGCGCTCGAGTTGTCGAGGTACGTGACGCCCAGGATCGTCGCGTTGTTCTTGGCGATGCGCTGCTGCTCCTGCTCGAGGATCGGAGCTTCGGCCAGGCAGGGCTGGCACCACGACGCGAACACGTTCAGCACCACCACCTTGCCACGGAAGTCCGCCAGGCTCTCAGTTCCCGAGGTGCCCAGGATCGGCAGCTGGAGGTGGGAGTTCGGCGCGACCGGGTAGTCACCGCGGGCGACCTGGGAGTCGATCGAACTGTTGGTGCCCTGGTGTGCGACGCCGAACGCGAGCAGCGCGAGAAGCCCGACCGCGACGACGAGGGCCACGGCGGGGATCGCGAGGCGACGCATCCTCCGGAGAGTAATACGAGAGCGCTGTCGGGCGGACGGCTGCGCGCGTCGGCTTCCGGATCCTTGGTCGCGGACGCGAGGCCAGCCGGCTTTTGCCTCGTTGCGCGCCAAAGAATTGCGCAACGTGCGGGATTCTTTGGCAACTTCCGCCGCTTGGGCGGACCGAAATCTGACGCAGTGTTTGCAGCCGGCTCCGCGGTTCGAAGAGAATCGGCTCATCTTGTCCACGCCGGTCAACCCATCCAACGGAAGCGGCGCAGCTCACGACGACGATTCCGCGGCGCCCTTTGCGCTGCGTCTCGAGCCGATGGATCGCGGCTGGGTCCGTGTGCGCGTCGAGGGCGAACTCGCCCTGACGAGCGCATCGCTGCTCGAGATAGCGGTCGAGCGCGAGCTCCAGGCCCACAGCCACATCCTCCTCGACTTCTCGCAGGTCGACTTCATCGACTCCGCCGGGCTACGGGCCATGACCGCCCTGGTCCGGACGGCCAAGACCAGGGGCCGCAAGCTGCGGCTCAGCTCCGACATGCCGCCGCATGCCCGGCGCCTCATGGAGATCGTGGGGCTGCTGCCGTTCGTCCCGATCCAATCCGAGGATCCGGACGACGAAGGCGACGAGCCGGACCCGTCCTGAGCCGGCCGAGACGGCGCGCGCCGCGGGCGTCGCGCGGCCGGCGCTGGGCTCGGCGGGCCCGTAGAATCGCCCCCTATCGCGGACGTAGCTCAGTTGGTAGAGCGTCGGCTTCCCAAGCCGAAGGTCGCGGGTTCGAGACCCGTCGTCCGCTTGCAGCGCCTCGCGCGACCTCGCAGAAAGCCGCTGCAAATAGTAGGCTTCTCGCGATGGTTCGATGACTATCGAACATGCGAGGATCTGCGGGGTTCTGCATATGCGGCCGAGATTAAGGTCGCGTCGAGGTCGCATTTGGGGTCTCCGCATCAGCGTTGCGGGACGGAGTGGAGCGCCCGACAAGGCTTGTGGCGCAACGTCGAGACGCGTGGGTCAACGGTGGCTCCGCGCCTCGTTGTGCTGGCTATGGATAAGGACGTTCGTGTAGGCCGATCGTCTCGCCGGCGAGCTCGAGGTGGGATCGGTCCCGCCGGATCTCGAGTTGGGCCAGGGGTGCGGCAATCACGCCTCTGGCAACCCGAGGCATCTTGAGGTGGCTGACGCTCGGACAATCACGTTGCGGGGTGAGGCCCCGTCGGCGAAACAGGCGAGGCAGGCGTTCCGCAAGAACGGGCCGCCGCTCGTCGTCGAGGACGTCTACAAAAGGCCGAGCTCACCCCAACCGCCACGAGTGCCACACGTGCGTTCGTCGACGCCAGCGGGACAGGCGGACGGCTGTCTCGAAGCCGGCTGGCTCCGCGCCGTCATGAAGTTGTGCTTGGCCGCCGCGGCGCTCGTCAGGGCCGATTGGCCTCGGACGACCGCATCCGTGGCAGGCTGTCGGAATATGCGAGGCGGGGGGAATCGGACGCGGGTTCGGTTCCCGCCGGTTGTGCTCGCCGCTGCTGGTTGCCGTCACGCGGGGTTGGCGAGCCAGTGGGTGTGAAGCTTGAGGAGATTGTGGGTTGCCGTGACGAGCCGCCACTCGGAGTGTGCGGCGGATCTGCCTCTTCGCGTGAAGTGATCGATCCGTCGGTTGTATTTGATCTGCCGTAGACCGGCTCGATGGTGATCTTGCGCAGCTTGTAGAGCGTGCGGCCGGGCTCGGTCCGGATCTTCTGACGCATCCGCTCGTAGCGCTCGTGCTCCCAGCCTGGCCGGTTGCCGCTGTCGCGCATCGCGCCGTCCGGCGGAACGAGCACCTCGAGCCCCTGGTCGGTGAGCTGCTCGATCTGTCGGGTATGCCAGTAGCCGGCGTCGCCTAGCACCACTCCGGGGCGCTCGCTCACGCCGTGGCGGTCCAGATGCGC
>DATBYI010000349.1:0-4155 GCA_036513815.1 Solirubrobacteraceae bacterium | reverse complement strand
GCCGCGCCTTCGAGGATGTAGTTGGTGGTGTTCCAGTACGAGTACAGCGGCTCGCGCGAGACCTGGATCTGGCCGACCCACTTGATGTTGGCCACGCCGACCCAGCCCGGGACCACGAGCCGAACCGGGTAGCCGTTGTCCGGCGGCAAGGGCTGCCCATTCAGCTCGTAGGCGAGGATCGTGTTCTCGAAGGCCTTGGCGATCGGGAGCGGCCGGTGGACGGGGCCGTAGTCAACGCCACCGGTGACGTAGTCGGGGTCAAGGCCCGCGGGCATGATGTCGACAGCGCCGCGCTGCAGGCCGGCGCGCTCGAGCACCTCGGCGAGCGGAACGCCGCGCCAGTTGCCCACCCCGATCGCCCCGAGCCCCCACTGCGTACCTGCGGCGGGGGTGGCCTGCTGAGTATTGAAGAAGCTGCGGCCGTTACCGGCACACTCGATGAACGCTGGCACCTCAACCGACGGAAGCCGACGCAACTGCTCGTAGTTCAGGCTGACCGGGGACGACTGCGTGGGTGACGCTCGCAGCCCGTCACCCCACAGGCTCAGCGTCCAGGTGTTCGCGTCGATCAGCGGCGTCGAGGTGTGGTCGCGCACGAAGAACCGCTCACCGGGGATGAAGTAGCCCAGACCCGGGACCGTGTCCCAGCGCATCTCGGCGTTCGTCCCGTAGTCGATGAACCACTCCGCTGGCAGCGGCTTGACGATCGGGCTGCTCGTCGTGGTCGCGGCGCGCACCTTCCCAGCGCTCGCCAGGCGGCCGACTCCAGCGAGCAGAAACGCGCCCGCCGCCCCGTTTCTCAGGATCTGCCGCCGCGTATAGCCGGAGCGCTCGAGCTTGCGGACCAACTGCTCCTCGCGGACCGCGAAGTACGTGTCCTCATCGACGAACTGCTCTTGATCGTGCATCCCTTTGCCCGCTCCTAAGTAAGTCAATCGATTTTGTTCAGTTGAAACCTACACGGCTGCATGAACACACGCCACCCTCAGGCTTGCTCGCCTACGCGCGAAGCCCCGCCAGTGACCGTTTACCTATGCACTACTACAGCGTGGCGTGACCAGACGCGCCGTCGGTCGGGTGAACTCGCTCCGCGGGCTAGCCGCCGACTAGTCGAGTACGGATCGCGGGATCACGTACAGCGTCTGCGGGGGGATGGGCTGCTGGCCGTAGAAAGGAGCGAGGGTCCGCTGGGGCTGATGCTCCTCGATGCCGCCACCAACACGGACGACCCAGGCGTCGATCGCGGCGAGGTCGGCGCCCGCCTCCTCCACGCGCGTGCGTAGCCATGCGCGTTGGTAGCGCGGCCAGCCGCTCACGGCGGGAATGACGCGCAGCAGATCCCGGATCTCGTCGTCCGTCATCCCGACAGCCTACGTGCGCTACCGCGTCCGGCGGCGAAGCGGGCGTGTTGCGTGCTCAGCATGGGAGCCGATCACGATCCCCCGGTTTCGTCCGGCTGATAGGGCGGCGCGACGCCCCATCCCCAGCGTGGAACGGGTGCGTGTGCGACCGTCTGCGCTCCGGGCTGTGAGTTGTGAACCGCGAGCCGCGTTCCCCATTCTGCGTAACCCATAATCGCCGCTCGGAACTCGGGGTCAGCGGGAAGGTTGGCGTCATCCGCCGCGCGGCTGAGCAGCGTGACGAATGCCAAGCGCTGTTCTCCGGTGATCGCCAGGTCGCGGTGGCGACCAAGCATGGCCGCGAGCGCCTCACCTCGTTCGTGCGCCCGCGGTCCATCGCGACGCGCGAGGACGATGATCACGACCTCCACGGCGGCTTCCCTGCCATCCGCGCAGAGCGAGAGCTGGAGGTGGCGCGGAGAGACGCGTTCGAACATGGAAGCGGGTCCGGGCCGGTCGCCTTCGTGGCAGAGCGCAAGCTGGCGCCGGTGCCGTCGGAGTGCTGGATCGTCGCCGATGAGCGCCCGCGCGCTGCGTGCCGGTGGGAAGATGAATGCGATCGTCCGCGCGTCGCCGGTGACGGCACGAGTCAGCGGCCAGCTCGTGTGGCGCGCGAATCTAAGGCATCGCTTGCATCGCGTGCATGGCGTGTTGACGGCCGCCGGGAATTACCAGCCCTGGGACGTCGTTAGGTATCGCCACGACCGTGATCGCGAGAATGATGAGCACGCCTGCGGTGCCCCAGGTAGCTGCCCGTCGCCATGGGATCGTCTTCTCCAACGTGATGAACGCAGCGATGAGCGCCATCCACGTGATGCTCATGACTCCGAGCGTGAACAGTCCGGCCATGAGCGCCCAGCAGCAGCCCAGGCACCAGGCGGCGTGCTTGGATCCCATCTCGAGCGCGCCGCGGTTCCCGTCGCGCCAGGCTCCCAAAAGGAACCCCAACGGGCTGCGGCATTTCCCCAAACACACGTCCTTTAGTGGCGTGAGTTCGTAGACCGCGGCGATCGCCAGGACGCCGCCGGCGAACCACCGGCCGCCGGTCCGCCAACTGAGATCGCCGCCGAGAGCGCTTCGGCCCAACCGAAAGAGCCCGTAAGCGACGAGTCCGGCCGCGCCCCAGACCAGCAGATACGAGGCAGTGAACAGAAGCGGGCGGCTCCAGCCGCGCCTTCGGGTCATGCGCGCGTACAACGCGGTCGTCGGCGCCAACGACGGGAACATCATCGCCGCCATCATCACCACCCACACACCCAAGAACCAGCCCAGCGTTCCAAGGTCGGTCCCCGGTCCGCCGTCCATCCCGGCCATCCGCTCGACGGTCGACCACCACGCCGCGCCGGCCAGCGCGAGTAACAAGATCACGAGGCCCAGACGCGAACGAACTGCCACGACCGCCGCGGCGAGCTCGCCACGATCACGAACGCGGCCGCTGACGGAAGTAGCGGTCAAGCTGCCCACGAGAAATGGGAAGTCGAGAAGCCGGAATTCCCGTCGTACTGGATTCCGAACGCGTCGATCTTCGACCGCGTCGCGTGCGCGATCGTCAACTCCGAGCCAGCGGGATGAAAAATGCCCGTCAGGCGAGCGGGCTCACCAGTCTCGACCCCGAACGGCACGATGTCCTCGATCTCGAAGTCAACCGCGTCGCCGATCCGAACCGAGTGACGCAAGCCGTCCTCGCTCACCTCGATCGTTGCCCGCTCGACACCGAGGTTCTCACCCACCAGCGGGCCTAGGGCCTGCATTGGGCCGCCGAGCGCGCCCGAGAACACGCCGCCGAGCTTCTCAGCCTGCTCATCCGACGCCGCCGCATCGATGAAGACGCCCAAGCGCCAGTGGCCATCGCTCATCACCTTGGGCGTATCGGCGACCGCGGCGACGGTCAGGCCGCTCACGTCGGTGCCCTCGATCTCGCCGTCCTTGACGTTGAAGACGAGCGTGACCCGGCAACGGTCCAAGGTGGCGCCGAACGCCAGCGATGCAGTACATGGACAGACCACGTTGCATGAACACGTCTCGAAGTAGGACCCCTCTAGCTTCCACGACATGCGCAGCCTCCTACGGTCGAATGATCAGCCGATTCTCTCCACCGGCCGACCGTCGCGTCAACCGCGACCACTGGGCTGGCCACGGATCCCCCACGCGACGGCCGCATACCCCGCGACACCCATCACCTGGCCACGCGCTCGTCCGGGGCCGGCACAAGCGACGCCTGCCGAGTCGCCGACGCAGCCCAGCCCGCGATTGGCGGGCTGACGATGGGGTTCGTGGCAGGCTGTCGGAATATGCGAGGCGGGGGGAATCGGACGCGGGTTCGGTTCCCGCCGACTGTGCTCGCCGCCGCTGGTTGCCGTCACGCAGGGTTGGCGAGCCAGTGGGTGTGAAGCTTGAGGAGATTGTGGGTTGCCGTGACGAGCCGCCACTCGGAGTGTGCGGCGGATCTGCCTCTTCGCGTGAAGTGATCGATCCGTCGGTTGTATTTGATCTGCCCGTAGACCGGCTCGATGGTGATCTTGCGCAGCTTGTAGAGCGTGCGGCCGGGCTCGGTCCGGATCTTCTGACGCATCCGCTCGTAGCGCTCGTGCTCCCAGCCTGGCCGGTTGCCGCCGTCGCGCATCGCGCCGTCCGGCGGAACGAGCACCTCGAGCCCCTGGTCGGTGAGCTGCTCGATCTGTCGGGTATGCCAGTAGCCGGCGTCGCCTAGCACCACTCCGGGGCGCTCGCTCACGCCGTGGCGGTCCAGATGCGC
>DATBYI010000348.1:0-3712 GCA_036513815.1 Solirubrobacteraceae bacterium | reverse complement strand
ACCGCTCCGTGCTCGTCCAACGTCCAACCCGGATTGTGGGCGACCTCCCACACGTACCCGTCCGGATCAGCGAACGCCCCCGTCGTCCCGCCCCACTCGGCCTCTCCCGCCGGGCGTCTGATCGTTCCGCCGGCGCGCTCGGCCTCGGCCAGAACGTCACCGACCTCCTGTGGCGACCGGACGTTGTAGGCCAACTCGATCCCCGGGGCCCCGCGGCCGCCCAGCGCCGTCCAGAGGCCGAACACCATCCCTCCGGCTTGGAAGAAGCACACTTCGTCGTCGGGCTGTTGAGCGCCCGTCCACCCGAGCGCCTCGTAGAACGACCGCGCCCGCGGTAGGTCGGCAACGCCGAGGGTTATGAGGCTGATCCGCTGTTCCACTCCAGGAGCATCTCACGGCACGGCGCTCGATGGACGCTCGCAAACGCTTCGCCGTTTCGGGATACGCTCGCCCGAAACTTCGAGGAGAGGAGCGCGCGATGGGCGCGGTCGAGCTGAGCGAGTTGTCGTGGCCGGAGGTGAAAGCCGGGATCGAGGCTGGGCGGGACACGGTAGTCGTGGCGTTCGGCGCTTTCGAGCAGCACGGACCCCACCTCCCGCTCGAAACCGATGTGCTTCTGGGCGACCACCTGGCATGGGTGGTCGCGGATCGAATCGACGCGTTCGTGGGGCCGACGGTGAGGATCGGATGCTCGCATCATCACCTCGCTTTCCCGGGCACGCTGTCGCTGTCCGACGACACCTTCGGCCAAGTCGTCGGCGACATCGTCTCCTCGCTGGCCCGCGGAGGCTTCCGTCGCGCGATCCTGCTCGCGTCGCACGGCGGCAACTTCCGTCCTCTCGCCGCCGCGATGGAAAAGCTCGGGCCGGTCGACTCGATCAAGGTGCAGGCGCTGACCGATCCAGCGCCGCTGTTCAGCGTCGCGCAGATCGGCGCGGATGAGTTCGGGGTGCCGCTCGGGGAAGGCGGCATCCACTCCGGCGAATGGGAGACCTCGATGGTGATGGCGATTCATCCGGAGCTCGTTCACCTCGAGCGCGCCGCGCCCGGCTATACGGGTGACCCCAACGAGGCCTTCGCCAAGATCTTCACGGCCGGGACGGATTCGCTCTCGAAGAACGGCGTGATCGGAGACCCCAGACGCGCGAGCGTCGAACACGGCAAGCGTTACTGGGAGGCGGTGACGCAAGCCACGCTCGCCGCCCTCGGAGAGAAGTAGAAGGGCAGCGCCGCCGAGACTGGCGCCGATTAGTCAGCAACCGTTGAACGGAACGTGCCGGCCGAGAGGCCGGCGTCCGGCACGCAGGTGGGACGGGCGCTGCGCCGGTTGCAGTCCGATCGCGTGTCGCCTAGGGTTCTCCATGGGCGAGCTTCCTGCTCTCGGGGCGTTCCGGCGCGACCTTTGAGGAGTCAATGCGGGCGATGACGTTGCTTGCCGAACGGCGCGAGTCGGAGGTGACACTCCGCCCGCACGAGCTCACGAGCCTTGAGCCGGCGAGGCGACCTCGGTGGGGCCGGTGGGCGGTCGCGGTCATGGCCGCCGTGGTGGTGTCGGCGTGTGGTGGCTCGAACCACGCCGCACGTGGCGGAGCGGTCGCGGGGACATCGATCGCCGCGGCGGTGATTGCCTTCGTGGCCCCTCGTGACGGCGCCGACACCGTGATCGGGGGGCAACTTGCGAGCTTTGCGCAGACAGCGCAAACGAAGCTGCTCGACGACTGCATGACGAACGACGGCTTTCCAGAGCCATCGTTCCCGACGGCGGGGCCGCCTAATGATTTGGGTAACCCGCAGTTTCCCAACCTTCCCGCGATTGAGGCCAGTCAAGACCTGGGGCTTTTCACCGGCGGCGTGCAGTTCGTCGATCCGCAGAGCGGCATGAGCGCCCCGGAGCGCCGGGCGTGGCAGGCGCGGCTCGGTCATTGCTTTCGGACCACGCAAGGGCAAGCCCCGCTATTCGGCTCGGCGAAGTTCGGGCAGTTGATCTCCAACTGGTACACCGTCGTCAACGAGGTCGGTCGGTCAGCTCAGATCCGGGCGCTGAGTAAGACGGCGGCGACGTGTAGCGCCGCCCACGGAGTACCGGCGACTTCGGTGATGAGCCTGTATGGGCGGTTACAGGACGAGCTTGGGCCGCCGTCGTCGTCAAGCGCGGAGAGCACGAAGGCGCAGGCCCTGCAGGCGAAGGGAGCGAGGGTGCTGGCGACGTGCTGGGCGAGGGTGATCAACGAGACGACGACGCTCTTGAGCGGCCGCCGCGCGGCCTACCTGGCCCAGAACGCGACCGCAGTGACAGCGCTTCAGAGCCAAGTTGACGAGCAGGTGACTCGTTCGAGCGCCGGTATGGGATCAAGCTCACGCTGGGGGAGTCATGACCGGCGTAGGGACGAGGCTGCGCCGGGGGCGCGACGGCGACCGTGGCACACCGTTGCGGTCGCGGGGCGGACTGATGGTCGGGGCCGTGCTGGCGCTGACTGTCGCCGTGGGCGTGGTTGCCTTCCTGATCGGGCGGGGTGTGTCGACCCCGGCTCAGCAGGCGGCGCGGGCGCGGCCGCCGGCGCCGTCGGTGCTGACCGCGCCCGCGCTGTTGACGCACGCGCGCACGACCGTGGTGCTGCGAGGGACGTTGTCGGACGGTGGCGCGATCACGGTTGGAGTGCCCAGCGACCTGTCGGGCGACCTGGCGGTCGTGACCGCGGTCGCCACCGCTCCCGGCGCGAGGGTCGATGACGGCAGCTTGATCGCGGCGGTGGCGGGAAGGCCGGTATTCGTGATGCGGGGCCAGATCCCGGCCTACTCGACGTTGAGCTATGGGACGAGCGGGATCGAGGTCAGCGAACTTCAGGCCGGGCTCGAGGCGGACGGGTTAGGGGTCGGGTCCGACACGGCCGGCACCTACGGGGCCGGGACGGCGGCGGCGGTCGCCTACCTGTACGAGCGGGCCGGCTACGCGCCGGTGACGGCGCCGGGCCCGACGGTCGACTCGGGCGCCAAGCACAAGGCGCGGCCCACGCAGTATGCGACGGTCCCGTTGGGCGAGGTGATGTTCACGGCGTCGCTGCCGGTGACGGTGGTGTCGGTCGCGCATCTGGGCCAGACGATCGCGAGCGGCAAGCCGCTGGCCACCCTCGGGTCGGGCCAGTTGACCTTCCAGGCCGCCACCGACCTCAACACGGCAAGCCTGCTCAGGATCGGCGCGACCGGACGGGCGACGTCCGATCTGAGCAACGGGTCGTTTGCCATCCGCCTGAGCGCGAAGCGCCCCGGCGCCGCGCCCGATGGCGGGCCCGGCTCAAAGCTGATCCTCACACCGATCGATCCCGCCGCCGCGGCCGCCTACGTCGGGCAGAACATGGCGCTGCACGTCCGCACCGGTCAGGCGGGTGGGCTGCAGTGGGTCGTGCCGGTATCGGCGGTCATCACTGATGCCTCCGGTGCTTCGTCGGTCACCGTGCTGCATGGCTCCCGGGAGGTGTCGGTGCCCGTCCAGGCCGGGCTGGCGTTCGCAGGCAGCGAGGTCGTGCGGCCGACCGACGGTGGGCTCGAGGCCGGCGACCAGGTTGTGACCGGCGTGGCTGGGTCGGGATGAGCGCGGCGCCCGCGCAAGGCATGCCGGAGCTGCTGACGCTGACCGATGTCGGGCGGACCTATCCGGGCTCGCCGCCGGTCCACGCGCTGCACGACGCGACGTTCTCGGTGCTCGCCGGCGAGG
>DATBYI010000347.1:0-2196 GCA_036513815.1 Solirubrobacteraceae bacterium | reverse complement strand
CGCGATCGGCAAGGGCCTCATGAAGACGATCTCGAAGATGGGGATCTCGACCATCCAGTCCTACTGCGGCGCGCAGATCTTCGAGGCGGTCGGCCTCGAGCGCGAGCTGATCGACCGGCACTTCACCGGGACGGCGTCGCGGATCGGTGGGGTCGGGATCTCGGAGCTGGCCAAGGAGGCGATCGAGCGCCACTTCCGCGCCTACCCGCGGACCGACCGCGAGGTGCTCCCCGTCGGCGGCGTTCTGCAATGGCGGCGCAACGGCGAGCTCCACGTGTGGAACCCAGACACGATCGCGAGCCTGCAACATGCCGTGCAGGGCAGCAACGGGGATCCACGCGAGACCTACGCCGAGTTCGCGCGTCAGGCCAACGACGAAGCGGTGAAGCACGGCCTGCTCCGCGGGCTGATGAGGTTCCGCTCGGCCGGCGAGGCGATCCCGCTCGACGAGGTCGAGTCGGCCACCTCGATCATCAAGCGCTTCACGACCGGGGCGATGAGCCTCGGCGCGCTCGGGCGGGAGGCGCACGAGACGCTGGCCATCGCCATGAACCGGCTGGGCGCGCGCTCCAACACGGGGGAGGGGGGAGAAGACCCAAGTCGCTACAGCCCCGATCCCAACGGAGATCTGCGGCGCTCGGCGATCAAGCAGGTCGCCTCGGGACGCTTCGGCGTCACCGTGCACTACCTCGTCAACGCCGACCAGCTCCAGATCAAGATGGCCCAGGGGGCCAAGCCCGGCGAAGGCGGCCAGCTGCCCGGCCACAAGGTCGACGACTACATCGCCTGGCTGCGCAACTCGACGCCCGGCGTGGGCCTCATCTCGCCGCCCCCGCACCACGACATCTACTCGATCGAGGACCTCAAGCAGCTGATCTACGACCTGCGCTGCGCCAACCCGACCGGGTCGGTATCGGTCAAGCTCGTCTCCGAGGTCGGAGTCGGGACGGTGGCGGCCGGCGTGGCCAAGGCCAACGCCGACCACGTCACGATCGCGGGCCATGACGGCGGCACCGGCGCCTCGCCCCAGTCATCGGTCCAGGGGGCCGGCGTTCCCTGGGAGATCGGGCTCGCCGAGACGCAGCAGACGCTGCTCCTCAACGACCTGCGGTCGCGGATCGTCGTCGAGGTCGACGGCGGCATGCGGACCGGGCGCGACGTGGTGGTGGCGGCGCTGCTCGGCGCCGACGAGTTCGGCTTCTCGACCGCGCCGCTGATCGCGATGGGCTGCATCATGATGCGCGTCTGCCACCTGAACACGTGCCCGGTCGGGATCGCCACCCAGGACCCCGAGCTGCGCAGTCGCTTCCGTGGCACGCCCGAGCAGGTCGTCAACTACCTGATGCTCGTGGCCGAGGAGGTTCGGTCGATCATGGCTTCGCTCGGCGTCCGCCGCTTCCAGGACATGATCGGGCGGATCGAGCTGCTCGACATGGACGACGCGATCGAGCACTGGAAGGCGAGCCGCGTCGATTTGTCGATGGTCCTCGAGGCTCCCGACCTGCCGCCCGGCACGCCGCGGTGCCGCACCCGCCCGCAGCAGCCGGTCCTCGACGACGCGCTCGACTGGGAGCTCGTGCGGCGCTGCGGCCCCGCGCTCGAGCGCCGCGAGACCGTGAAGCTCGGCCCGATCCCGGTCCGCAACGTGAACCGCACGGTCGGCGGCATCCTGTCGGGCGAGATCGCCCGACGCCACGGCGCCATGGGGCTCGCCGAGAGCACGATCGAGATCGCCTTCACCGGCTCGGCCGGCCAGAGCTTCGCCGCCTGGCTGGCTCCCGGCGTGACCTTCTCGCTCCGGGGCGAGACGAACGACTACGCCGGCAAGGGGCTCTCGGGAGGCGTCGTGTCCGTGCGCCCGCCCGAACGCCACCGCTTCCGGGCCGAGGAAAACATGATCGTCGGCAACACAGTCCTCTACGGAGCCACCGCCGGCCGCGCGTTCTTCCGCGGCCTGGCCGGCGAGCGCTTTGCCGTGCGGAACTCCGGCGCCCACGCCGTCGTCGAGGGCCTCGGCGACCACGGCTGCGAGTACATGACCGGCGGCCGGGTGATCGTGCTCGGCCGCACGGGTCGCAACTTCGCCGCCGGCATGAGCGGCGGCATCGCGTACGTGTACGACGTCGACCGGCGCTTCGAGGGTCGCTGCAACCTCGAGCTCGTCGACCTCGACGAGCTCACCGCCGATGACGACGC
>DATBYI010000346.1:0-5011 GCA_036513815.1 Solirubrobacteraceae bacterium | reverse complement strand
CAAATGGATCTCCAGCGGCACCGATCCGCTGCACCCCCTCACGGACCAGGACGCCGTCCATCTGCTCGAGCACCGCACGCAGACCGTCCGCGCACGGTCCGTCAGGCTGCATCCGGATCGCCCGCTCGACGCTGTCGACCGTGTCCAGCCAGTCCCTGATCACCGACGCGCGGGCCTCGGCAACGCGGCTCTCGACCTCCCGCGCCGCGCGCTTTCGGTAGTTGTCGAGGTCGGCCAGAGCCCGCTTGTAGCGATCCTCGATCCGAGCGAGCTCGGCGGTGAGCTCGCCGTTGTCGGGCTGCTCCTCGGCCAGCGGCTGCGTCTCGGCCGGCGGCTCGGTGTCACTCTCGCGTGAACTCGGCATCGACCACCTCCTCGTCGTCGCTCGCCGACGCGGACCCGTTGCCGCTGCCGTTGCCACTCGCCTGGCCCGCTCCCGCGGGGGCGCCCGCGGCCGCGGGCAGGCTCGAGGCCATCTGCTGGAGGTCTGAGATCAGCGGGCGTACGCGGTCGAGCCCGGCTTGGTCGGCGATGGCTCCTCGCGCGTCGGCGACGAGTTGCTCAGCGCGTGCCTTCTCGTTCACCGGCAGGCGCTCCTGCAGGTCGCGCAGCAGCTGCTCCACCTGGTACGTGACCGAGTCGAGCTCATTGCGAGCATCGATCTCCTCGCGGCGCCGCCGGTCCTCGCTCGCATGCGCCTCGGCGAGACGGATCATCTCCTCGACCTCGCCCTGATCCAGGTTCGAGCTCTCGGAGATCGTCACGCGCTGCTCCGTGCCGGTCGACTTGTCCCGGGCCGAGACGTTGAGGATGCCGTTGGCATCGACGTCGAACGTGACTTCGATCTGGGGAACGCCGCGAGGCGCGGGCGGGATTCCCTCGAGCCGGAAGCGCGCGAGCTGGCGGTTGTCGGCGGCCAGCTCCCGTTCGCCCTGTAGAACCACGATGTCGACCGCGGTCTGGTTGTCCTCGGCGGTCGAGAACGTCTCGGTCCGGCGTGCGGGGATCGTGGTGTTGCGCTCGATCACCTTCGTCATCACGCCGCCGAGCGTCTCCAGGCCGAGTGACAGCGGAAGGACGTCCAGCAGCACGACGTCCTCGACCTCGCCCTTCAGCACTCCGGCTTGGAGCGCCGCGCCGATCGCCACCACCTCGTCCGGGTTCACTGTCATGTTGGGTTCCTTGCCCCCAGTGAGACGGCGAACGAGCTCCTGGACTGCTGGGATGCGCGTTGAGCCGCCCACGAGAATCACCTCGTCGATGTCGCCGGCGGTCATCTTCGCGTCGGAGAGCGCCTGCTCGACCGGGCCGCGAGTGCGCTCGATCAGATCCTGGGTCAGCTGCTCGAACTTGGAGCGCGTCAGCGACAGGTTCAAGTGCTTGGGCCCGGCGGCGTCGGCCGTTATGAACGGCAGGTTGATCTGGGTCTGGGTCGTCGTGGACAGCTCGACCTTCGCGCGCTCGGCGGCTTCGTACAGGCGCTGGAGCGCCTGCGGATCGTTGCGCAGGTCGATTCCCTGATCGCGCTTGAACTCGTCGGCGAGCCAGTCCACCACGCGCTTGTCGAAATCATCGCCACCCAGGTGTCCATCGCCGCTCGTCGCCCGTACCTCGACCACACCGTCCCCGACCTCCAGCAACGAGACGTCAAACGTCCCGCCACCAAGGTCGAATACGAGGATCGTCTCCTGGCCCTTCTTGTCCATTCCGTACGCCAGCGCGGCTGCGGTCGGCTCGTTGATGATTCTCAGCACCTCGAGGCCGGCGATCTTGCCGGCGTCCTTCGTCGCCTGACGCTGCGCGTCGTTGAAGTAGGCCGGGACGGTGATCACGGCCTCGGTAACCCGTTCGCCCAGCAACTTGGCGGCGTCCTCCGCCAGCTTCCGCAGGACCAGGGCCGAGATCTCCTCCGGCGCGTACTGCTTGCCGCGGATCTCGAACCGCACCACGTCGTTCGGTCCCTTGACGACCTTGTAGGAGACGATCTTCGCCTCTTCGTCGACCTCGCCCCATCGACGACCGATGAAACGTTTCGCCGAATAGATGGTCGCGTCCGGATTGAGAATCGCCTGGCGCCTTGCGACCTGACCCACCAGCCGCTGACCATCCTCGGTGAACGCGACGACCGACGGCGTGACGCGCCCGCCTTCGGCGTTAGGGATGACCTCGGCTTGCCCGCCCTCCATCGTTGCGGCCACGACCGAGTTCGTCGTGCCCAGATCGATGCCAACCGCCTTAGCCATATCAGCTCCTCTCGGGTCTCCACACTCGGTTTCAACCCGTCTTCCTAGGGCGCCGGCAAGGCCATTCAAGTCCGCGCAGACCCGATCTGGGCACCCACTTGTCTTGCGAGCGCAGCGACCTAGTGCCCAGAAGAGTCCAACCTCAGATCACGACCCGAGAGGAGTGGCCATGCCTGTGACCACCCGTCGTACCGCAGCGTCCTCACCCCAGCAGATGGAGCGCTGGGATCCGTTCCGGGAGTTCGAGCAGCTCCAGGAAGAGATGGGTCGGCTCGTACAGAGCGTCTGGTCGCCCGCAGGCGTGGGGAACGGTGGCGCGTGGACGCCGTTCGCCGATGTCGAGGAGGCCGAAGACGCCTGGATCATCGAGGTGGAGCTGCCGGGCGTCGACCGCAAGGACGTCAACGTCGAGATGCGCAACTCCGAGCTCGTCATCTCCGGAGATGTCAAGGAGAAGGAGCGCAAGGGGGTTCTGCGCCGGCGAGCACGCCGAACGGGACATTTCGAGTACCACGTCACGCTCCCGGGGGAGTCCGACGACGAGCACATTGACGCGAAGCTCCACGACGGGATCTTGACCGTGCGCGTGCCGAAGACCGAGCAGACGAAGGCCCGCCGGATCGAGGTCAAGGCGTAGCGTGAGCTCGCGCTCAGACGCTCAC
The DNA here is from genome assembly GCA_036513815.1 of Solirubrobacteraceae bacterium. Lineage (GTDB taxonomy): Bacteria > Actinomycetota > Thermoleophilia > Solirubrobacterales > Solirubrobacteraceae > Palsa-465. The sequence continues at coordinate 2,106 of DATBYI010000346.1, read as the reverse complement.
CGCCCATCCGCTGTGGGCTGGAAGCGGGTGGGCGAGTCTTTGGTGCGGGAGTTCCGGTTCCGCGATTTCTCCGAGGCGCTCGCGTTCCTGGAGCGCGTGGCCGTCGCCGCGGAGGATTACCTGCGCCGACCCGACATGTGCATCCTGGAATTCAACGTGGTTCGGCTGACGATCACCAACCCGCACCACGTGGGTATCACGGCAGCCGAACTGCGGCTAGCCGAGAAGGTTGATCTGGTCGTCGATGGGTGAACGCGTCCTGAGGGCGCCTTGGCCCCCCGCACCTATAGAGGTGCCGTGCGGATGAGCGCGCTCTACGGCCTTTGGCCCACAAGCTGCGCCCACGTTTCGATGATCCGCCCGGTGGTGCCCCGGACGCCCCAGGGCTGCGAGGAGTGTCTACGGACCGGATCCGCAGGGTCCACCTTCGCCTGTGCCTGACCTGCGGGCACGTGGGCTGTTGTGATTCTTCCCCCGGCAAGCACGCCCGCCGGCACGCCCACGTGATCGGCCATCCAATCGTTCAGTCCTTTCAGCCGGGGGAGGACTGGCGCTGGTGCTATTTCGACGAGACGTACGTCTGAGCCAGTCGAACGACGTGCATGTGCCCGCCGAGGAGCTCGTGTGCCTGCCGGATGGCGTTGGCCCCATCACCCACCGCGGCGGACACCCTCTGCGTCGAACCGCTGCGAACGTCGCCGGCGGCGAAGACGCCTGGCAATGTGGTCTCGAGCGAGAGTGGTGAGCGGAGCGAGAGTGGTGAGCGCCGCGAGCCATTGGAGCCTTCTGGCGCGGCGCGCGCGGCCGCCGCGTCGGCGCCGGTGAGGATGTAGCCACCATCGTCGAGCGCCACGCGATCGCGCAGCCACTCGGTATGAGGATCCGCACCGATGAACACGAACAACGCACGCGCCGGCAGCGTTCGGCGCTCCGCGGTCTCGGTGTCCTCCACGACCACCGCGTCGAGGGTTTCCTGGCCGATCAGCTCGCGTACTTCGCAGTGCGCGAGCACCTCGATGGTCGGGTTACGCTCGATCCGGTCGGCCAGGTAGCGCGACATGTTCTCGCCCAGCTCGGGTTCGCGGATGACGAGTATCAATCGCGGCACGTACCTCGACAGGAACAGCGCCGCCTGACCGGCTGAGTTGCCGCCCCCCACGGCGACGATCGGATCGCCGCGGCACAGCTGGGCCTCCATTACCGTCGCCGCGTAATGGACGCTGGCGGCTTCGAGCTCGGTCATGCCTGGAACGGCAAGCTTTCGGTAGCGGACCCCGGTGGCGATCACGACCATCCGCCCGATCGCCGAGTCATCGTCGCCCACGTAGACGCGCAAAGTACCGTCCGCCGGATCGAGGCGGATCGCTTCGCCGGGCACTGTGATCTGGGCGCCGAACTTTCCCACCTGGAGCGTCGCGCGTTCGGCGAGCTCGGCCCCGGAGATCCCCGCGGGGAACCCGAGATAGTTCTCAATCCTGGACGACGTGCCGGCCTGGCCGCCGGTCGCGAGCGCCTCGAGCACCACCGTGCTCAATCCTTCCGAGGCTCCGTAGACCGCGGCGGCGAGCCCCGCCGGCCCGGCGCCCACCACGATCAGGTCGCAGGCCACCTCCGGCGGGCTCGGCGGTCCAAGGCCGAGCACCCGAGCGAGCTCCAAGTTGCTGGGGTTGCGCAGCACCCTCCCGGGACCGAGGACCACTATCGGACACTCGCTCGGGTCGAGACCCAGCCGCCGCAGCAGGTCCTCGGCGCCGGGATCCGACTCGAGGTCGATCCAGTGGTGAGGGAGGCGATTACGCGTCGCGAAGTCACGCAGCCGGCGCGTGTCCGGCGAGTAGCGCGAACCGATGATGCGCATACCGACCCCGAGCCCGATCAGGACTGAGCGCCGCATCAGTAGTGCTCGCAGGATCAGATCGCCGAGCACCTGATCCTGGGTCACGATCTTCCGAAGCTGCTCCGCCCGGACGACGAGCACCTCCCCGGGCTCGACCACGATCGCCGTGACGAATACCGTCTGGCCGGTCAACAGACCGAGCTCACCGAGGAAGCGACGCGGGCCGTGGACACCGATGACGCGCCGGCCGGTGCTCGACTCTTCCATCA
>DATBYI010000345.1:0-2824 GCA_036513815.1 Solirubrobacteraceae bacterium | reverse complement strand
GCGGAGCATCGCGTCGTTCAGCCGTCGCAGGACGTCGACCGGGGCCGTCGCCTCGCCGCCCGCCAGGGTCCGGAGCGTCCAGCGCGCCATCGCGGTCACGGCGGCCGCCTGCGGCCCCTTCCCGCACACGTCGCCGATGACGATCGCCCACTGGCCGTCGTCCAGCGCGAACACGTCGTAGAAGTCGCCTCCGACCAGCTCGCCGGCGCCGGCCGGCGCGAAGCGAATCGCGAGCTCGCAGGACGGGATGTCGGGGATCTCGGTCGGCAGCAGGCTCTGCTGAAGCGTGGTCGCGGTCTCCTCGCTGGCGCGATAGAGCGCTTCGGCCCGCACACGCGCTCGCTCGCGTCCGACGAGCAGCCAGCCGAGGATGCCGACGAGCGCGACCGTCAGCAGCGTGAGGACGACCAGCGCGACCACGGCGACCGTGACCGCCGTGTTGGCCGAGTCTCGGTCGGCGCGCTGGCGCGCGTTCTGGCGGGAGGAGATCAGCCTCTCGAGACGCGCCGTTTGCGTCCTAATGCCGTCGACGAGCGCCTTGCCCTCGGCGGTGGTCCGATACGAGCGGGCCGCGGTGGGATCCCTCGTCACGTCCCGGATCACCTCGGGGACGTAGGAAGCGATGTAGGAGCCGGCGGAGTCGGCGAGTTCGCGGGCCATCGGGACGAACTCGCCGTCATTGGCGGCGGCGCGCTCGAGTCCGGCGCCGGCCGCGGACATCTCGGCCGCGGCGGCACGCTCTGGCGCGAGGAACAGCGACCGGCCGGTGATCACGTAGCCGCGCAGCCCCGTCTCGGCGTCGACGACGAGGCCCTCGAGGCTGATCGTCGCCTCGAGGTATGCCCCCGTGCGCAGCGTGGCGTTCGCGCTCGAGCGCAGGTGGACGATGTTGCCGAGTAGGAGAGCCACCCCCAGGGCGACGGCTGCGCCGGCGGTTGCGACGGCGACCAGCACCCCGGCAAGCAGCCGAGTCCCCTGTCTCATGGGGCCATTTTGCCGATCAACCCGGCGCGTGGGAAGGGGCAAGGTTCGCTCCCGCCCAGATCAGGACCCGGCCACGCCGGCGGCGAAGGCGGGGTCGAAGGCGCGCGTGACGTCCGGCACCGAGCGGACGATCCCGAAGCGGGCCTCCCACCGGGCCCACGCGCTGAGCGTCGCGACGTCAAGCGCGCCGACGTGGCCGCTCGCATCCCGGAAGGCGGGCAGCAGCGCGTTCAGCTGCGTCGTGACGAGCTTCGGATCGAGGCCGGGCACCGCGTGGTCGAGCTCCTGGGCCCCGCGCGCCGGGTTGGCCAGCGTGTAGTCGTAGCCGCGCACGAGCGCGTCGACCACCGCGTGGATGAGGCCCGGATCGTGCTGGAGGGTGGAGCGCGTCACGCAGAGGACGAGCTCGGGATAGGAGGGAGCGCCATAGTCGTCGACTCGAAAAACGTGAAAGCTCGGGCGCTCCTCGCGAATCGTGACGCCTTCGTCGCTCCAGAAAGCGGTGGCGCCTGCCACCTTCCCCGCGAGCAGGTCGGCCACCGCGTTGAAGCCGATCGTGATCGTCTTGACCTTGGCGGGGTTTCCGCCCGATCCGGTCACTTCCGAATCGAGGACCGCCGTGTCGCTGGGGTCCCCGGTCACCCCGACCGTCTTGCCTTCGAGGGCGCGGGGAGAGCCGATGTCCGGCGCGGCGATAACGGCGGCCAGGGGCCGCTCGACGATCGCCATGACCCCGACGATGTCTTCGTGTTGCTGGCGGGCGATCGCGAGGTCGTGGATGTCGAGGATCGCGAAGCTCACCCTCCCGGTCTCGAGCAGCTTGATCGAGTCGGTCGAGGCGGTGGGCGCGATCACGTGCAGGTTGACGCCCTCGTCCCGGTCGTAGTGCTGGGCCAGCGCGGCGTAGATGCCCGTGTGGACGGCGTTCGGCGTGAAGTCGAGGATCAGCGTGGCGGGGCGGATCTGGGCGCTCGCGCGGGTCGTGGCGGCGCCCGAACCACAACCGACGAGCGTTGCCGCGACGAGGCACGCGGCGATCGCCGTAATTGGGAGGATTTTCGGGCGCGCCTGACGGCGGCGCCTTGGTCTGGCTGGGCGCATCAGCCGGGCCAGGATAGGCGCTGCCTAGAATGACCCAGCGCATGCGTCGCCGTGTCACGTTCAGCCGCAACCTCACGCTGTCGCTTTCGCGGACGTGCCGCTGCTACTGCAAGTACTGCGCGTTCGCGACCCACCAGGCCCACCTGTACTCGCCGGACGAGGTCCTGGAGCTGCTCGACCGGGCGGTGTCGCGCCATCACGTCAAGGAGTTGCTCGTCCTCACGGGGGAGAGCCCGGAGGTCAACGCCGAGGTCGCCGCGCGCCTTGAGTCCTACGGCCACGCGGACTTCACGTCGTACGTGGTGTGGGCGTGCGAGCGGGCGCTCGAGCGGGGGCTGCTGCCCCACACGAATCTCGGCGTGCTGGGGCGTTCCGATCTGGCGCGCCTGCGCGAGGTGACGGCGTCTCAGGGGTTGATGCTCGAGTCGGTCAACCCGGATCTCGTCGTGCATCAGGGCTCCCCGACCAAGCATCCGGCCGCCCGGATTGAGACGATCGCCACCGCCGGCGAGCTGAAGATCCCGTTCACGAGCGGAATCCTGGTCGGGATCGGCGAGACCGAGGAGGAGCGGATCGCGTCGCTTGAGGCGCTGGCCGAGTTGCACCGTCGCCACGGCCACATCCAGGAGGTGATCCTCCAGAACTACGTTCCGCATCAGAACTACTACGGCCGCGAGCCGGCCCAGATTGCCGACGCCGCCACGCGCGAGTACTGGCGCACCGGGCTGTGGGACGGCCC
>DATBYI010000344.1:0-2538 GCA_036513815.1 Solirubrobacteraceae bacterium | reverse complement strand
GCCCTCCGGCCACCAGCCGGGATCGGGGGCGCGAAGGTCACGGTCGGCGAACAGCACGAGCTTCACCCTCGCACACCTCGTGTCGGGTCGCATCCCGGATTCGGGAAGGCCAACCCCGCGCGCGCCGCGGACGTGTGACTCGAAGCTGCCGGGCCCGAACAGCTCGAGCGCGGCCGTGGGCCGCGGGTTGACCTCGACGACCCACGCGTGCCGGCCGTCCCATATCGCGTCGACGCCGAACGCTCCGCGCACGCCGAACCGCGCCGCGACCTCCCCGCAAACGGCGCGCAGCTGACCGTTTAGCTCGGCCCGCTCCCCGCGCCCATCTCCGTCTCCGTCACCGTCGGGCAGGCGTGGGGGCACCACGTTTCCCGTCCAGTGAAAACCGCCGAGCAGGTGCAGCTGCTCGGTGACGCCGAGCACGGCCGCGCTCCGGCCGTCGGCGATCGCCACCGCCGAGCACGAGATCCCGTGGACTCGGCGCTGGAGGATCTCCGAGGGTCGCAGTACCCCGCCCGCCCAGCGCCGCACGCCGCGTCCGCCGCCGCCGAGCCGCGGCTTGCGCAACCACTGGCCGCCGGTCGGCCCGGCTCGGGGGGGCTCGTGGATGGACCGGGTCTCCGGCGCGCGCGCCCCTGCCGCGCGCGCCGCCGCCCCCACTTCCCAGGGATCACGCACCGCCGCGAGCGGCCCGGGCGGCGTTCCGAGCAATTCTCGCCCGCTCGCCATCCGAGCCACCAGGTCGGGGCGATTCTCGAACCCGGCGCCGTAGACGACGGCGTCGGCCTCGACCTCCTGCGCCAGCGCGGCGAGCGCCTCGCTCGTGGGCGCCGTTGCCCCGGGAGCGACCGCCCGCAGGTCGACGTCACCGAACCGGTCGAGCGCCAACACCTCGTATCCGTCCGCCACGGCGAGCTCGGCGAGCATGCGAGCGCTGACCGCGACCACCAATACCTTCACGGCAGCCTCACCCCCGAAAGCAGCGCCGCCAGCAGGGTCGCGGCGACGAGGTCGGCGGTCGTGCCCGGATTGAGCCGGTTGCCGTCGGCGCGCAGCGAGTCGTCGAAGTCGGCGAGCGAGACGGTCCCGTCGCGCACCTCGCGAGCGGCCGCGCTGACCGCGTCCGCTGCGGCCTCGCCCGCCTTGCGCGCGATCAGCGTGTCCGGGTGCGCCGCGAGCAGGCCGACGTGGAGCGATACGACCGCATCGAGCGTCCGCTGTCCGGCGGCGAGTGCCTGCGCCAGCAGGGGCAGCCCGGTCTCGAACACGATCGCGTAGCCGGTGGCGTATTCGGACGCGATGCTGTCCCGGTGGGCAGCGCTGGCCATCGCCTCGCGCAGGGTGACTCGGGCCGGCGCTCTCACGTCGTGCTCGGTCGCGTCGCCGAGGCCGCCGGGACTGGCCCGGACGATCGCGGCGAACGCGGTCGCGGCGTCGTCGACATCGAGTCGCGCCAGGATCCTCTCGACCGCCGGCCGCAGCGACTCCTCCTCATACGAGGTCGCGGCCGCCCGGGCCAGTGGCGCGAACAGGAGCACGATCCCCAGATTGGTGTTCGCGCCCGCGACGCGCGCGGTCGCTTCGACACCGTCCGAGATCAGTTCGCCGACGCTCCGTCGCAGCACGTGGGGCCGCGCGAACACCGGACCGAGCGCGAGCGCCGAGCGCACCATGTCGGCGTATGTCGTGTCGGTGAAGTCGTGGGCGGGCGTGATGTTGCCCGGTTTGCTTGCTGACACCTCGAGCAGACACGCGAGCGCGACTTGATCCCCGCTCAGTCTCGAGTGAGCTAGGGTTGCGTTCACCCGCGTCACCATACGATAGGAGAGGAGACTTACGTCATGGCCATCACCCTGGCAACTGGCGAGGCTCTGGTCGGTGAAGGTAACGAGGTCGCTCACATCGACCTGCTGATCGGGTCAAAGAGCGGACCGGTCGGTGAGGCGTTCGCCCACGCCTTCGTGAACGAGTCGGAGGGACACACCAACTTGCTCGCCGTGGTCACCCCGAACCTGCCGGCCAAGCCGGACACGGTGATCTCGAACAAGGTGACGATCAAAGGCGCAAAGCAGGCCGTGCAGCTGTTCGGTCCTGCTCAGGCCGCAGTCGCGCGCGCGGTGGTCGACTCGGTCGCGGAGGGCGTGATCCCCAAGGACCAGGTCGACGACCTCGTGGTGATCGTCGGCGTGTTCATCCATTGGGAGGCCGAGGACGACAAGAAGATCTACGACTGGAACTACGAGGCAGTGAAGACCTCGATCGCCCGTGCCCTGGGCGGTGAGCCGAGCATCGACACGGTGCTCTCCGAGACGCCCGCGGCGCGCCACCCGTTCGCCGGCGGCGCCGAGGGCTAGCGGCGGCCGGCTACGAGTCGTTGATCGCGCAGACCGGAGAGCTGCCGCTCGCCGGTCTGCGCACGGTCGTCACCGGAGCCAGCTCCGGAATCGGCAGGGCGATCGCCGTCGCCTTCGCCGCCGCCGGTGCCCGCGTCGGGATCGGCTTCTGCCGCTCGTCCGACGCCGCCCGTGAACTCGCGAA
>DATBYI010000343.1:0-5202 GCA_036513815.1 Solirubrobacteraceae bacterium | reverse complement strand
GCGCGCGTCACGCTCGTGGATATCGATCCCGCGCGCGCCGATGTCGCGGCCGCGCTCGGTGTCGACTTCTCACTTCCGGCGCAGGCCGCGGACGGCTGCGACCTGGTCGTGCACGCCAGCGCGACCTCCGCCGGGCTTCAGCGCTCGCTCGACCTGCTCGCGCCCGAGGGCACTGTCATCGACCTCAGCTGGTATGGCGACACCGAGGTCCGCCTTTCGCTGGGCGGCGCATTCCACTCAGGTCGTCTCGGCATCCGGGCCAGCCAGGTGGGCGCGGTGTCACCGGCCCGCGCCGGCCGTCGCACGACGACTGACCGGCTGAAGCTCGCGCTCGAGCTCCTGCGCGACCCCGCCTTCGACGCGCTGCTCACTGGGCAGTCGCTTTTCCGTGAGCTGCCCGACGTGATGGCCCGGCTGGCCGCGGGCAGTCTCCCCGCGCTCTGCCACACCATCATCTACGACGGAGGGTAGGCCGTGTTCAGCGTCACCGTCCGCGACCATGTGATGATCGCCCACAGCTTCCGCGGTGAGGTGTTCGGGCCTGCGCAGCGACTTCACGGCGCGACGTACGTCGTCGACGCGACGTTCCGGCGCGCAACTCTCGACCCCGACAACCTCGTGGTCGACATCGGTAGAGCGGGCGAGGCGCTGCACGCCGTCCTGGACGAGCTCAACTACCGCAATCTGGACGACGATCCGGCCCTCGCCGGCGTGAACACCTCCACCGAGGCGCTTGCCCGCGTTGTCGCAGATCGACTCGCAGAGCGCGTGCACGCCGGCGCCCTGGGGGAGGCGGCTCGGGGCCTCGAAGGGCTGGTCGTGACTTTGCACGAGTCGCACATCGCGTGGGCCAGCTACGAGCGGCCTCTGTGACCACGGTGCACGTCGTCGTGCCCAATGGCATCGACGACCCCGCCCGGCCCAGCGGAGGGAATGTCTATGACCGCCAAGTCTGCCGTGGGCTCATCTCGATCGGCTGGACCGTGCACGAGCACGAGGTACCCGGAGACTGGCCAGTACCTGACGCGAGCGCGCTCGCCGCTCTGTCCGGCGTCCTCGAGCGGATCCCGAACGACGCGGTCGTGCTGCTCGACGGACTCGTCGCCTCCACCGCCCCCGCGGTGCTGGTCCCGGTTGTGGACCGACTGCGCTTGGTCGTGCTCGTACACATGCCGCTGGGACACCGCCCGGCTCCTGGCGCGGCCGCGGAGACCCGGACCCGAGAACGGACCGTCCTCTCGGTCGCCGCCGCCGTGGTCACCACGAGCTCGTGGAGCCGACGCCGGCTGCTGGAGCTCTACTCGCTGCCCGCCGGCCGAGTTCACGTGGCACCGCCCGGCGTAGAGGCGGCCGAGCTCGCCACCGGGACCCTGACCGGCGAAACGCTGCTTTGCGTGGCGGCGGTGACCTTCGAGAAGGGCCACGACCTGCTGCTTGATGCGCTGACGGCGATAGCTGACCTGTCCTGGCGGTGCGTGTGTGTCGGCGGCCTGGATCGGGACCCCGCGTTCGCGGAGCATGTCCGGCGCCGCGCGCTGGACGATGGGTTGGGCGACCGCTTGAGCTTCCCGGGACCACGGACCGGAGCCGATCTCGGCCGCAGCTATGCGACCGCCGATCTGGTGGTGCTGGCGTCGCGCGCCGAGACCTACGGCATGGTCATCATCGAGGCACTGGCCAGGGGCTTGCCGGTCATCGCCACCGAGGTCGGGGGGGTTCCCGAGGCTCTCGGTCACGGCGCGAACGGGGTCCGGCCGGGGCTGCTGGTCCCACAAGAGGACCCGGCGGCGCTTGCCGCCGCGCTCCACGCCTGGCTCGGTGATGCCGAGCTCAGAGCGCGCTGGCGCGAGGCGGCCCGCGAGCGCCGCGAGTGGCTGCCTGACTGGTCAGCTACGACGTCTGTCCTCGCGAGAGTGCTGTCCGGGACTTCGCGATGACGGCTGAGGACACTCGCGTCAGCCAAAGGTGGCTCGCGCTCCGCGAACCTGCCGACGCCGCGGCCCGTTCACCCGAGCTAGCCGAGTATCTGCGGCGGGTGCTCCCTTCCACCGGGCGCAACGTGATCCACGATCTCGGCGGCGGTACGGGCGCGATGGGTCGGTGGCTGGCGCCTCGGTTGCCGGGGCCGCAGCACTGGATACTGCACGACCGGGACGCGGACCTGGTAGAGCTCGCGGCCGCGGAACCTCCTGGGCCGGCGGCTGACGGGGCAATCGTGACGCTCGAGGCAAAGCTCTCCGACATCGCCCGGCTGGCGCCGGCCGATCTCGCGGGCACGACCCTGATCACCGCTTCGGCCCTGCTTGACATGCTGACCGCCGAGGAGTTGGTCGCGCTGGTCTCCGTATGTGCCGGCGCAAGATGTCCGATCCTGCTGACCCTGTCCGTCCTCGGGCGCGTCGAGCTGATCCCACCAGACCCATTGGACCGCTGCGTAGCCGCCGCATTCGATGCCCACCAACGCCGGACGACCGAGCGGGGCCGTCTGCTCGGCCCGGACGCCGTGGCCCTGGCCGTTCAAGAGCTTGGCCGGCTGGGGAGTGAGGTCTTCGTCCGGCCCAGCCCCTGGCGACTCGGCGGGTCGGATGCTGAGCTTGCGGCGGAATGGTTCATCGGGTGGGAGGGCGCGGCCCGGGAGCAGCGCGTCGAGCTGGCCGCCCAGAGCGATGGCTATCGACGCCGGCGGCTGGCCCAGGCAGAGGCCGGCCGGCTGGCGGTCAGGGTCGAGCACGCCGACGTGCTAGCTCTCCCGTGAGCTCAGTCGGTCTGGAATCGGGATGAGAGTGCGTAGCGCAGGAGCACGACATCGCCGATCTGACGCACCTCGGCGAGCGTCGCGCGCCGGCCGGAGTTCCAGGGAAAGCGGCCGTCGCTCACGAACCGGGGGGCCCGGGAGTCACCGACGAAGAATGGGGCGACGACCAGCTGCAGCTCGTCGGCGAGGTCGTCGATGAGGAACTGGGTGTGCACCTTCCCGCCCCCCTCGACCATCAGCCGCTGCACGCCGCGGGCGCCGAGGTCCTCGGTAACTCTGCGCATCTCGACCGGCTGGCCTCCGTCGACCACGGTCGCCACCGATTGGAATCGTGAGCGGGCGGCGAGGACCCGAGGGCTGGCGCAGTAGACGAGCTTCTCCGTCTCGCCGGTGGTGAAGAAATCGGCGGTTGGGTCCAACTCCACCCGCTCGGTGACGGTGACCTTGATCGGCGAGGCCGGCAGGCCACGAGCGGTCCGCTCCTCGCGACGGCTCTTCGAGCGCACCAGCAGGCGCGGGTTGTCGTTGCGTACCGTGGCCGCGCCCACCAGGATCGCGTCGCACGAGGCGCGCACGGCGTCGACCCGGTCGAAGTCGGCGCCGTTGGACAGCTCCAGGCGCCGCGCCGTCGCAGCGCCGAGATAGCCGTCGATCGACATGCCGCAGCTCAACAGGGTGTAGGGGCGGTCAGACACGAGCCGCTCGCTCCCGGAGCGGCAGCTTGGGGCGTCGCGTACGACGGGTGTCACGAAGCCATCCGATCACGAGGAAGACGGCACCTGGCAGACACGCGACCAGGATCATGACGCCATAGACTACGGCCGCCGCAACCCCTCGGGCCGCCCCCAGGCCGGCGGCGCCGAACGCCCAGGCGGTCAGGCCCTCGCGGGGCCCCAACCCGGCAACGCTGGGGAACACCCCCGCCCACAACACGATCGAGGCGATCGGGAGCATTCGCAACAGCGGCGCCGTGGTGCCGGCGGTCCGCGCGGCGAGCAGGAAGACGGCCGCGTGGCCGACGACGGCGAGCGCGGAGGCGAGTGTGATGCCCAGCCACGACCTTCGGGCGAGTACCCCGTCGCGGATATCCGCCCCGGATGCGCTCAGAACCCGGGCCCAGGCCGACCGAGGGCCATCCGCTCGCTTCCGGACCACGAGGAGGAAGCCGAACGCCACCACCGCGACCGCGATCACGAGCACCGGCATGAACGAACGCACGGGGGACGGCAACGCCAGGAGAACGCCGACGGTCAGGACAAGCTGTACCACCTGCCCGGCGAGACGTTCCCACGCGACGGAGCGCAGTCCTCGACCGACATTGCTCACCTCACGGCCGTGGCTGACCCCCCGATGAACGTCACCTACGATCCCGCCCGGCAGGACGACGTTGAGGAACAGTGACCGGTAGTACGCCCCCACCGCAGTCGGCAGCGACAGATCGACGCCGAGACCACCGGCCACGAGCTTCCACCGCCAAGCAGAGCACAGCGTAGTCAGTGCCACCAGTCCTACCGCGGCCGCCAGCGCTGCGCCGTTGATCGTACGGAGCCCGTCGAGGAACGGGCTCGTGCCAAGTCGCCAGACCAAGACCCCGAGCACCAGGGCGGGGCCCACGACGCGGGCCGATCTCCGCACGGCCCGGCTCACGGGTGCGAGTCAAATGCCGTGAGGAACTTGTTCCGGAAGGCGTTCATCGGCCAGACGGGCGCGCTCGGGCTGGGCTTGAGGCCCGGGTTCCAGCCCCAGCTCCCGATCTGCTTCAGCACGTTCGGGTCGTGCGCGATGATCGAGATCGGCACGTCGTGGTTGGAGTTGGTCCCGCTGACGATCGGCAACGGCTGGTGATCGCCCAAGACGATCATCACGAGATTCTTTTTGCCGTAGTGCTGGACGAAGGACGTCAGCGTGTTCAGCGCGTACACGATCGATGTGCCGTACGCGGCCTGTACGCGCGTGGGGTTGCTCCAGAACGCGCCGGTCTCGTGGATCATCGGAACCCTGTTGTAGATCGAGCCGTTCCCGATCTGATTCCAGCCGATCTCCTCTGGGATGCGGTTCCACGGCATATGGCTGGACACCGTGGCCACCTCCGCGAACAACGGCTTGCGGTGAGGCTTTCCGAGCTCGAGACGTTGGAGCGCCGAGAAGATGTACTGGTCGGGCATCGTCGCATAGCTGTAGGTGGGGCCGTGATAGCCGACATCCGAGCGGTTGTAGATCTGGTCCCAGTGGTAGAAGGCCTTTCCCTGATCCCACGGGCCCTCGTTCGATGGATCGTCGTCGACGGTCCGCCACCCGGCTTCCTTGAACGCCTGAGCGAGCGTGAAGCGCTTGGCCGATAGGAGCTGGTTGTAGCGGTCCTGGTTGTCGACCCAGAGGCCCGCCTGCACGCTCGAGTGGGCCAGCCAGCTGATGCCGCCGTAGGTCGCCGAGTCGAGGAAGCCGCT
>DATBYI010000342.1:0-7312 GCA_036513815.1 Solirubrobacteraceae bacterium | reverse complement strand
CGCTCTCGAGCGCTCGGAGAACGCCTACTCGCGGCTCATCCGGGGCCTCGTCACGCCGACGTCGCTCCTGTCCGAGAAGGTCGTGCTCTCAGCCGCCGGCGCGGCGGCCGTCACGCTGCTCATGTCGGCCTTCGTGTCGCTGTTCGTGCATCTCGACTGGGCCCGGTTCCCTCTGTGGGTGGCCGCGCTCGGGCTGGGCGGGCTGGCCTTCGGCGCCCTCGGGGTGGCGATCGGCGGCCTCGCGCGCGAGGTCAGCGTGGCCTCGTTGATGGCGTTCGTGGTCACGCTGCCGATCGCGTTTGTCGCGCTCGTTCCGGGCGACGCGGTGTCCGGGACGCTGCGGTCGATCCTCGACGCGGTGGCGTTCGTATTCCCCTTCCGGGCCGCGCTCCAGGCGGTCTCGAACGCGTTTTCCGGAGCGTCCCCGGGGATCGGCTGGCCGCTCGTCCACCTGGCCATGCTCACGCTCGTATTCGGCGCGCTGGCGCGCCTCGCACTGCGGCGCTTCGCTTAGAAAAGAGTCGCGCGGCTAGCGCGTGCGGGTCATCTGCCGGAACAGCACGAGGCAGATGATGGCAACGATCAGCGAGATCACCGGGAGGGTGGCGCCGATCACGCCGGCGATCGACAGCACGAGCGACACCACGAACACGCCGCCGGCGACTCCGCCGCTCACCACCAGCCGGTATGCGCGCTGCTCGCGCACTCTCCGCGGCGTGTAGCTGCCTCGCTTGTCGATATCGGCCACGCCATGAGCGTACCGCCCCGAACCCATAAGGTGTTAACCCAATGGCCGATCCCGAGCACCACTACCTCCTGTACTACGAGTACGTCGAGGACATCCTCGACCGGCGCACCCCCTATCGCGACGCGCACCTCGCTGCGATCCGCGGCGCCCAGGACGACGGACGAATTCTCATGGCCGGCCCGTTGGGCGACCCGCCACGGGGCGCCGCGATCGTGTTCGGCGATCGCGATGCGGCCGAGGCCTTTGCCCAGGCGGACCCCTACGTGCTGAACGGTCTCGTCGCCGACTGGCGCGTGGACCTCTGGAAGCTCGTCTAACCGGGGGTATCCTCAACCGGGATGCCTTTCCCGCAGACGCGCCTTCGCCGGCTGCGCGCCACCGGCGCGCTCCGCGGCCTCGTTCGCGAGACGACCCTCAGCGCGTCGGACTTCGTCTATCCCATGTTCGTCGCCCACGGCATCGATCGCCGCGAGCCGATCGAGGCAATGCCGGGCGTCGACCGCCTGTCGATCGCGCATGCCGTCGACGAGGCACGTGAGGCCGCCGCCCTCGGCATCCCCGCGGTGCTCCTGTTCGGACTGCCGGCGGCCAAGGATGAGGAGGGCTCCGGGGCGTGGGATGACGAGGGGATCGTCCAGCTCGCCACCCGCGCGATCAAGGACGCACACCCCGAGCTCATCGTGATCACGGACCTGTGCCTGTGCGAGTACACGAGCCACGGGCATTGCGGGATCGTGAAGGGCGACGGGACGGTGGACAACGACGCCACGCTCGAGCTGCTCGGGCGCACCGCCGCCTCGCAGGCGCGGGCCGGTGCGGACATCGTCGCCCCCAGCGACATGATGGACGGCCGGGTTGGCATGATCCGCCAGGCGCTCGACGAGGACGGCCTCACCGATACGCCGATCCTCGCCTACTCGGCCAAGTTCGCCTCCGCCTTCTACGGGCCGTTCCGCGAGGCCGCGGACTCGGCGCCGGCCTTCGGCGATCGGCGCGGCTACCAGATGGATCCGGGCAACGGCGATGAGGCCGTCCGCGAGACGCGACTCGACGTCGAGGAAGGCGCCGACATCGTCATGGTCAAGCCCGCGCTCCCGTACCTGGATTTGATCCACCGGATCAAGACCGAGACGAGCATGCCGCTCGCGGCCTACAACGTCAGCGGCGAGTACGCGATGGTCAAGGCCGCCGCTGCCGCCGGCTACCTCGACGAACGCGCCACCGTGCTCGAGACATTGACCTGCATCCGCCGCGCCGGGGCCGACATCGTCATCACCTACCACGCCAAGGAGGCCGCGGAATGGCTTCAGTGAGATCTGGCTTCGGGCCTAAGCTGCGAAGCCGAAAGCACGGCGCCGCGACCCCGCTCGACGACACCGACAAGCGGCTGCTCAACCTCATGCAGGGGAGCTTCCCGATCGCGCCTCGTCCGTACGAGCACGTGGCTCAGAAGGCCGGAATCGAGGAACAGGAGGTGATCGGCCGGGTCAAGGAGCTCCTCGACGAGCGCATCATCCGTCAGGTCACCCCGATCTTCGACACGCGCGCGCTCGGCTACTCCTCGATGCTCGTCGCCGCCAAGGTCGACGCCGAGAACCCCTGGCGTGCGGCCAACATCATCAACGAGCACCCCGGCGTTTCGCACAACTACCTGAGAAACCACGAGTTCAACATCTGGTTCACGATCGCCACCGAGCCCGGCTCGCCGCTCGGCCTCGACGGCACGCTCGAGGCGCTGGCCAAGGAAGCCGGCGCCGAGTCCGTGCGCCAGCTTCCCACCCTCCAGCTGTTCAAGATCCGCATGGATCTTGAGATGGAGGGCGACACCGACGCCCTCGCGAAAGCGGTCGAGGTAGCGCCGCCGGCGGAGACCGAGCCCCAGCCCTACGACGAGTTCGACATCGCCGTGATCCAGGCCACTCAGGGCGATCTGCCGGTCGTCCCCGAGCCCTACGCCCCCGCGGCCGAGAAGCTGAACATCTCGCAAGAGAAACTTCTCGCCCACCTGGAGCAGATGCAGGAGCGACGGCTCCTGCGCCGCGTCGCCGCGATTCTCTACCACCGCCGCGCCGGGTTCAGCGCGAACGGGATGGGCGTGTGGAAGGTCCCCGACGAGCAGATCATGGAACTCGGACCGCGGATGGCCGCCTTCCGCGGCATCTCGCACTGCTACCAGCGTCCCACCTACGCGGACTGGCCCTACTCGATCTTCACCATGGCCCATGGTCGCTCCAAGGAGGAGTGCGACGCGATCCTCGACTCGATCGCCGCGCACACCGGCGTCTCCGAGCGCGCCACGCTGTACTCCTCGACGGAATTCAAGAAGATCAGGCTGCTCTACTTCACGGGCGATTACCGCGCCTGGGAACGTGAGCACGCGGGCGTGTGACCACCGCCAGGCCGACCACCGCCGCGCCGGAAACCGCGCGCTCGTCGGAGCTCTACCAGCGCGCACGCAATGTCCTCCCGGGCGGGGTCAACTCGCCCGTCCGCGCGATGCGCGCGATTGGGCGTGACCCGATCTTCATCGCGTCGGGGCGCGGCGCGACGATCACCGACGTCGACGGCAACCAATACGTCGACTGGGTCTCCTCGTGGGGGCCGCTCATCCTGGGCCACGCCCACCCCGACGTCCTCAAGGCGATCGCCGACGCGGCGCAGCGAGGCACGACGTTCGGGGCGCCGACCGAAGGCGAGGTCGCGCTCGCGGCGGAAATCGTCGAGCGAGTTCCGTCGGTCGAGATGGTCCGCATGACCTCCTCGGGTACCGAGGCGACGATGAGCGCGATCCGCCTGGCCCGTGCCGTCACCGGTCGCGACCACGTCCTCAAGTTCGCGGGCGCCTACCACGGTCACGTCGACGGCCTGCTCGCGCAGGCGGGCTCGGGTCTGGCCACTCAGGGCATCCCGGCGAGTCCCGGCGTGACCGCGTCGGCCGCGGCCGCCACCGTGATCGTGCCCTGGAACGATCCCCAGGCGCTCACGACCGCGGTCGAGCGCCAAGAGCTGGCGGCGATCCTGGTCGAGCCGATCCCCGCCAACATGGGAGTGGTCCCGCCGGAGCCCGGATTCCTGGAACTGCTGCGCAGCCAGGCCGACGAGACGGGTGCACTCCTCATCTTCGACGAGGTGATCAGCGGTTTCCGCGTCGCGCGGGGCGGTGCGCAAGAGCGCTACGGGGTGCTCCCCGACCTGTCGATCATGGGCAAGATCATTGGCGGCGGGCTCCCCGCTGCGGCCTACGGGGGGTCGCGGCGGCTCATGCAGCGGATTGCACCCGCCGGGGACGTGTACCAGGCGGGCACGCTGTCGGGTAATCCGCTCGCCGTGGCCGCGGCGCTGGCGACGCTGGACCGCCTCGATGCCGCCGCCTACACCAAGCTGGCCGGCATAACCGACACCGTTTCGCGCGGGCTCGAGCAGGCCGCTCAAGAGGTCGGCTGCCCCGTCCAGGTCCAGGTTGAGCCTGGCCTCCTGACCGTCTTCTTCACCGACTCGCCGGTCCGCTCCTACGCGGACGCCGCCGCCTGCGATCTCGAGGCCTACGCCACCTGGTGCCGCGCCCTGCTGGCGCGCGGCGTATACCCGCCGGCGTCCCAATTCGAGGCCTGGTTCCCCTCGCTGGCCCACTCGGAGGCCGATCTCGAGCGGACCATCGCGGCAGCGCGGGCTGCATTCGAAGAGGTGCTGCGGCGATGAGGACTGCCCGGGACGGCGCGCGCGCCTTGCGCAAGGCGCTCGATGCCGAGGGCGGCACCGTCGCCGGCCTCCTGATCGACGTGGATCCCGAGGACCCCGAGGACCGTGCGGACGCCCAGGACGCCCAGGACGCCCGGACCGCCCAGGACGCCAGGGACCTCGCGAGCACGCTCGATCAACCGGGCCCCGCCCAGATTGCCGCCACCGGGCCGAGGACCCGCGGCCGCGAGCGCGAGTACGAGGTGCTCCTCGAGATGATCCTCGAGGGCTATCGCCTGCACTACGGCGAGCCGCTGGTCGTCAGGACGGGCGATGCAGACCTCGCGCTGCTCGTCGGGGACCAGCTCTACGCCCTCGGCCTTACCCGGCTGGGCGAGCTCGGCGACCTCGACGCGGTGGCCGAGTTGGCCGACGTGATCGCGCTCGCCGCTCAGGCCCACACCGCCTCCGACCCAGACCTGGCGCGGGCCGTCTGGGACGCCGGCGCCGTTTCGGTCGGCTGGGGCCCGAGCGATGCTCACCGCCTCGCCAAGGAACGCGCCCGAGCCCACGACGCTGACGCGCACACGGCTCTCAGCGCGTCCGCCGCCGCCGGCAAAACCGCCTGCTTGTGACGTTGGTAGCGAGGTTGTTAGGCGTGCGGGTACCGGCGCCTTCCCTGGTGACCTTTTCGTGGCCGTGGCGGTACGCTGTCGGCGTCTAGTCGACGTAAGAACGCGAGGCGCCGTGCCAGACCGTCATCGGGAAACGAAGTCGAAGTACACGCTCGATCGCGGGATTCCGGGAGCATTCGAAGGCGAGACGATCACCCGCCGACGTCTCATCAACCTGTGGGCGAACGGCGCGGGTGCCGTCGCCACGGCGGCGTTCACGCTGCCCGCGCTCGGCTTCGCGATCGCCCCGATCTTCAAGCGCCAGGAGTGGACGTGGCAGGCGATCGGCACCCCGGCCGACTTCACTGAGACCACCTACGCGACCAAGGTGATCACGATCACGCCCGGTATCGGCGAGGCGGGCAACTCGATCACCTACGTGCGTAAGCGCAACCCCGCGATCGACACCGAGCCCGAGGATCAGTACAACCACTGGGTTGCCCTGTCCTCGAGGTGCATGCACCTGGGCTGTCCGGTCCGCTACGTGTCGGCCGCCGAGCGGTTCATCTGCCCGTGCCACGGCGGCGTTTACGACTTCCGCGGGATGGTCGCTGGCGGCCCGCCCGTCCGTCCCCTCGACCGGTTCTACACCCGCCTGAACGACGGCCTGGTCGAGATCGGCCCGCGTTACTCGGTCAACAGCGAGTTGCAGCGCTTCTCGCCGCGCTTCCCGGGTGAGCCGATCGACGGCATCGGCCAGTTCCTGTACCCCGCACAGTTCGACACCGCCAAGAAGCCCTAACCGAGCTAGCGCAAACCCGAAGAATGCCTCGCATCCCCGCGCCGCCCCTCCCCAAGGTGCTCCAGCCCCGACCCAAGCGGCCGGGCGAGAACGACAACGGCGCCACCCACCCGCTTCCCATCGACGCGGGTATCACCGCCGTCGACTGGGTCGACGAGCGCATGCAGCTTTCGTCGGGACTCCGCTGGCTGTTGTGGCGCAAGGTCCCGCGCGGGGTCAACTGGCCCTACACGCTCGGCTCGGCCACCCTCTTCGCGTTCCTCAACCAGGCCGTCACCGGCGTGTTCCTGGCCATGTACTACCGCCCGGACGCGGCCAGCGGCGCCTACGAGTCGATCCGCAACATCAACGACAACGTGTTCCTCGGCCAGTTCGTGCACGGCATGCACAAGTGGGGCGCGTCGGTGATGATCATCCTGATCTTCCTGCACATGGGGCGCGTGTTCTTCTACGGCGCCTACAAGTACCCACGCGAGATCACCTGGGTGATCGGCGTCGTCCTGCTGATTCTCACCCTGGCCATGGGATTCAGCGGCTATCTGCTGCCGTTCGATCAGCGCTCCTACTGGGCGACGGTCGTGGGTGTCAACATCAACGCCGGCGGGCCGTTCATCGGCCCGTTCCTATCGAACTTCCTGCTCGGTGGCGCGGACTTCGGAGCGACCACTCTCTCGCGCTTCTACGCGATCCACATGCTGCTCATCCCGGGACTCATGGCGGCGCTGATCGGCGCCCACCTGTACCTGATCACCAAGCTCGGCATCGCGGCGCCGCCGTGGATCAAGCCCCACGTGGCGGAAGACGGTGACCACGCGGTGGTCGAGGCGGAGGTGTGAGGGCCCTGTCCACTCGCTCGAACGGAGCTCGCGCATGAACCAGGCCGAAAAGGAGGCCTATCTCCGCGAGTACTCGCAGCTGAAGAACGAGGGAGAGCCGTTCTTCCCTTACACGGTGTCCCACGACGGCACGATGGCGGTCATCGTGATGGCGGTCATCATCTTGCTCTCGCTGTTGTTCGGCGCCGAGCTCGGTCCCAAGGCGGACCCGACCACCACCACTTACGTCCCGCGCCCGGACTGGTACTTCTTCTTCCTCTTCGAGGTCCTGCGCGTGATGCGCAACGTCCCGAAGTTCACGCCGATGGCCACGATCGGCGTCCCGACGATCTGCATGATCCTGCTGTTCCTGCTGCCGTTCTACGACCGCAGCCCGGAGCGCCGGATCGAGCGGCGACCAATCGCGCTCGCCGCCGGGATCGCGACGATCGCGGCCATGGCCTACCTGACCTACAGCGGCGCACACACCGGGTCGCCCAACAACCCCCCGACTCTGCAGCCGCCGGCGAGCCTGACCGCTGCTCAAAAGGCGCAGTTCCAGGCGGGTGAGTACGTCGTCGGCGAGTCGGGCTGCCTGGCCTGCCACGTGATCGGCGAGAGCGGGAACAACGGCCCGGGTCCGATCCTGACCCAC
>DATBYI010000341.1:0-6312 GCA_036513815.1 Solirubrobacteraceae bacterium | reverse complement strand
ATCGGGGCAGGTTACCCACGTGTTACTCACCCGTTCGCGGCTTTGCCCCAGGCCGAAGCCTGGTTCGTCGCTCCACTTGCATGTGTTAGGCACGCCGCCAGCGTTCGTCCTGAGCCAGGATCAAACTCTCCGTGAAGAACTGCTCAATCAACAGGCCGCCTAAGCGACCTGCTTCACAAAGAGTCGTCGAGTACCAATTCCGCCGAAGCGGAATCTCCCACCTAGCGTGGTGGGTGAACTCGGGCCTGTTCCCTGGTGGGATCAGGCCCCTGCGTCCGCACGAGGGGACTCGATGTACACCAACGAGTCCCGGGACGCATGACGGGGTTTCAATCTGGCACCGCCGATCGAAAGGCCCACGAGGGGCCGGCCGAGCGACGGCGTCGAACCTGGACACACTCCTCGACCGAGGGTTCGGTCGAAGGGTGCGCATGCTGTTGAGTTTTCAAAGACCGTCGCACCTCTTCAGGAAGGGGATTCCTTCCTCAGGCGCATCCAGAACCGTCCGATTCCGGAGCGGACCGGTGAGTATAGCGCCCGTACCGCCCCGCAGGAAAGATCTTCGGGCGCGGGCTGATTGTCGCACGACTCGGCCCGAAACGGCGCCCGGGTCATCTTCGGCGCGCGGACACGCCGGCGTGCAGGCCCGGAGCGCTAAGCGAGGCCCGGGGCTTATGACAGCACCTGGACCGTCACCGTCCGCCGGCGGGGCCGGTCGTCGAAGTCGATCAGCACGACCTGCTGCCAGGTGCCGAGGGCGAGGCGGCCGTCGATCACGGGAATCGTCTCCGAGGCGCCGATGATCGCGGCGCGCAGGTGCGCGTGGGCGTTGGTGTCGTGGTTTCGGCGGTTGTGCTCATAGTCCCCGGTGGGCGGGATCAGCCGGTCGAGCAGAGCCTGGAGGTCGTCGACGCCGCCGGGCTCGTACTCCATCGTCGTCACGGCGACGGTCGAGCCCGTGGCGAACACGGTCACGACGCCGCGCTCGACGCCCGAGGTACTCACCACGCGCTCGACGCCCGGCGTGATGTCGACGATGTGGCCGTTCCCCGGCGTCTCGAGGCGCAGCAGACCGCCGTGGACGGTCACGGGCGATCCGGGCTCGAGCTCACCCGGCGTCCGGCGCCAGCCGGACCCGGGCGAAGCGGCGCTTGCCGAGCTGGAGGACTTTGCCGTCGACCTCGCCGGCCGGGAGATCGAGGGTGTCGGGCCCGACGGGGTCGCCGTCGAGCTTGACGCCACCCTGGGCGATCGAGCGGCGGGCCTCGGAGCTCGAGACGCCGAACGCCTCGGCCAGCAGCGCCGGCAGGTGAACATCGCCCCCGTCCGAGGGCCAGACGACCGTCGGCATCTCCTCGGGTGCCTGCCGTGCGATGTGAACCCGGTCGAACTCGGCCTCGGCGGCGAGGGCCGCGGCCTCGCCGTGGAACCGCGCGACCAACTTCCGCGCGAGGGCGCGCTTGGCGTCCCGGGGTCCGAGGTCCGGCGGCACCTCGTGCCCCAGCAGCAATTCGTACCAAGTCGGAAGGGCGGCGTCGGGGATGCTCAGGGTCTTGCCGTACATGTCGTCCGGTGAGTCGGTGACGCCTACGTAATTCCCCAGCGACTTGGCCATCCGGCGGACGCCGTCCGTCCCGGGCAGGATCGGCATCGTGAGGATCGCCTGCTCGGGCACGCCGTAGTTGCGCTGGATGTCACGACCGAACAAGAGATTGAACTTCTGGTCGGTCCCCCCCATCTCGACGTCCGCCTCGATCGCGACGGAGTCGTAACCCTGGAGCGGCGGATAGAGCAGCTCGAGCAGCGAGATCGGCTCGTGGGCGGCCGTCCGCTTGGCGAAATCGTCACGCTCGAGGAGCTGGCCCACCGTCGGGATCCGGGCCAACCGGAACAGCTCCTCCATCGACATGTCGAGCCACTCGCTGTTGTAACGGACCTCGACGCGCTCGGAGTCGAGCACGGTGAACGCCTGCTCCTGGAACGTGCGGGCGTTGGCGTCGATCTGCTCTGGCGGGAGCGCGGGCCGGGTGTCCGACCGCCCGCTCGGATCGCCCACCCGGGCGGTGTAGTCGCCGATGATCAGCACGACGATGTGGCCGAGATCTTGGAACTCGCGGAGCTTCTGAAGCACGACGGTGTGACCGAGGTGGATGTCGGGCGCGGTCGGGTCGATTCCGAGCTTCACTCGCAGCGGGCGGCCGAGCGCGAGCTTGCGCTCCAGCTCCCCGGAAGGGAGCGAATCGACGGCGTTTCGGGCCAGCCAAGCGGCGGTCTCACGCGGGCCGGCGCTAGCCGGCGGAGGCGCGCTCAGCACTCGGTCTGGACCTCAGGACCCATCCGGGGCAATGCTAGACTCTCGCGCCCGACGGGACCCCTTCGCCGCCACGTCCCGTCGTAAGCCCCAGAGGCTTGTCCACGCTGCTACGGGTGGGCATAGGATCCCTCCGATCGTATGATCGACGACGTCGAAATCCCGACCCACGGCGATCAGCCGCAAGCTCCGATGAACGCGCCGGGGAACGGCCGCGATGGCGGCAACGGACGAGGCGGCGGCCGGTCCCGCGGGCCCCACGTCCCGTGGCGCTGGCGCCGCCGGTTCGGCCGGGCCGGCAAGCCGCGCATCAAGAAACTGCGAGTGCTGCTGATCGTGATCGGTCTCGGCATCCTCGCCGTAATCTCGACCGTATTCGGGATGCTCATGGCGGTCGCCTCCGACATCCCCCAGATCGAGAACGTCACTCAGTACAGCGCGGGCCACAACTCCTATCTGTACGACGACCGGGGGCGGCCGATCGGGCTGTTCGCGGCGCCGGATCCGGAGGTGGTCGACAACTTCGACCAGATTTCACAGCCGATGCGCCAGGCGATCGTGGCTGTCGAGGACAAGCGCTTCTGGTCCGATCCCGGGATCGACATCCGCTCCCTGGCGCGCGCGCTCGCCGCCGACGTCACCGGCGGAGCGACCCAGGGCGCCTCGACGATCACCGAGCAGTTCGTCAAGGGTGCCCTCTCCGAGGAGGACAACCGCACGGTGCTCGAGAAGCTCCGCGAGGCCGCGCTCGCCTTCCAGCTGACACACCGCTGGCCGGCCAAGAGAATCCTCACCGAGTACCTGAACTCGACCTACTTCGGGAACGGCGCGTACGGCGTCGAGTCGGCGGCGCGCGTCTACTTCGGCAAGCAGCTGGGCTATGACCCGGAGGCTCCGGGCGACGGCAACACGAAGGCGTGCGGCGACAGCACCGCGCAGGTCCCGCTGCAAAGCTGCGCGTCACGCCTCACCTACGTGCAGGCGGCGCTGCTGGCCGGCCTGGTCGCCAGCCCGAGTGCGTTCGATCCGACCGTGAACCAGACAGCCGCGAAGGCCCGCCGCGACGTGGTGCTCAAGGACATGCTCGACCAGCACGACATCGGTCGCGGCGAGTACGAGGTCGCAAGAGACGACCCCCTCCCCTCCTCGACCGACGTCGAGCAATCCGTCGAGCCGAACGCGGCGCCCTACTTCACGAGCTGGCTGCGGCCGCAGATCCTGGCCGCAGTGGGCCGCGGGCTGCCGGCAAGGGACGCCGAGTACCGCGCGTATTACGGCGGCCTGAAGATCCGCACGACGCTCGATCTGCGCATGCAGCAGGCAGCGGACCAGGCCGTCTCAGAGGGGCTGCCGTCAGGCTCTGGCTGGCCCACGGCGTCGCTGGTCGCGATCGACAACAAGACGGGTCAGGTCCGGGCGATGGTTGGTGGCCCGATCGTGGACGGCCAGGAGGACTACAGCCAGTACCCCTTCAATCTCGCGACCGAGGCCGAACGTCAGCCCGGCTCTGCGTTCAAGCCGTTCACGCTCGCGGTCGCGCTCGAGCACGGCTTCGGGCCCGACTCGGTGTTCACCTCAGCGCCACTGGACATCGTCGTTCCGAACAGCGGCGGGAAGGAGATCTTCCACGTGCGCAACTTCGGCAACGAGTACTCGGGCGCCATATCCCTGCAAGGTGCGACCGACGTCTCGGACAACTCGGTGTTCGAGCGGCTCGGGTGGTACGGGCTCGGTCCCGGCAAGGGAACGAAGCAGATCGCGAAGCTGGCCAGCGCCGCCGGCATCACGACGCCCGTATCCACGAATCCCGCGATGATCCTGGGCGGCCTCAAGGTCGGGGTCTCGCCGCTCGAGATGGCGCACGCCTACGAGACGTTCGCGACCGGTGGCAAGCGCGTGTATGACCCGGTACTCGGCTCCCCGGACGACGGCCCCACCGGGATCGAGTCCATTCAGTCCACCCAGGGGGCGCACGTGGATCTCGTCGATCACCCCGAGTACCAACGGGTGATGCCGGCGGCGGTCGCGGCGGAAGTGCACAACATGCTCGCGGGTGTGGTGTCCTCCGGCACCGGGACGGCGGCGGCGATCCCGGGGGTCGACGTGGTCGGGAAGACCGGCACGACGAGCAATTACGGCGACGCCTGGTTCGTCGGCTGGACGCCGCAGTTGACCGTGGCGGTGTGGGTCGGCTTCCCCAACAAGCTCATCCCGATGTCCACGCTGTACAACGGCGCGCCGGTCGAGGGCGGGACCTACCCGGCGATCATCTGGCACAGCTTTATGGTCCAGGCACTGCAGATCCTCGCCGACGAAAACCCGCACGAGAAGCTCACCACGTCGACCGCCACCGACACCACGAGCGCCCCCTCCCTCCCGAGCGGATCGGGCGCCGCGAGCTCGACCTCCACCACGGCGACGACGCCGAACGGGGGCACCGGCGCGGGCAACACCGGCGGTGGCGCGGCGGTCGGGAACGGAGGCACCGGAGCGGGCGGCGGCCCCACCACGGGCGCCGGGGGCGGGACCGGGGGCGGCGGTGGCACGACCGGCGGCGGTGGCGGCGGAACCGGCGCCACGGGCACGCCCGGCGGCGGCGCGACAGGAGGCGGAGGCGGGACCACGGGCGCGGGCGGCGGCACCACAGGCGCAGGTGGCGGTGGCAGCTCGGGCGGCGCCGGCATCGGCGGTGGGTAGTACGAGCGGCGCAGGAGCCGAGCATCGCGTCCAAACCCCGGACGGCCGCGTCCTCCAGGTGCTCGAAGGCGGAGACCCCATGAGACGTCCGGTAGTGAAGTGTGTCGGCGGCGCCTGCCGGCGGCCTTAGGCCACGGGAACCTTCACCCGGCGCGACACGAAGCGGCTTCCGGTGGCGGTGAAGCGCCACGGGAGCTCGGCCGCCTTCGTAATCCCGATCCGCCGGTCGACCGATATCGGCACGTCTCGCCACGCGCGCGGCCTACTTGCGATGACGATGGGGCCGCGGATCAGGTCGGACCCGTTCAGATCGAGCCCGATCGCGAGGGCCTGCGTGAGCTTGCCCGGACCGGAGCAGAGGTCCTCGAGACGCTCGAGGCCCCGCCGCTCCCGCATCAACTCGATCCCCTCCACCGGCTCGAGCGCGCGGATCAGGACCGCGGCCCCCACCCCGTCGGTCTCGCACACCGCGTTCAGGCACGTGTGGATCCCGTAGGAGAGGTAGAGATACGCGCGGCCGGGCGGCCCGAACAACACGCGGTTGCGCTCGGTCAGCCCGACGTAGGCGTGGCTCGCCGGCTCAGAGTCGTGGTAGGCCTCGGTCTCGACGATCACGCCAGCGGATCCCTCGTGCGAGACGACGCACCCGATCAGGTCGCGGGCGACGTCCAGCACGGGCCGTTTGTAGAAGGCGATTCTCACTGCAGCGCTGCCCGCGCGCGCTCGAGCTGCTCGCGCACGCGCGCCAGGCTGGTCCCGCCCTGCGAGACCTTCGTCTCGAGCCAGGCGCCGTCCTGGAGCAACGCGTAGAACTCCTCGTCGAGGAGCGGGGAGTGCTCGGCGAGCTCCTCGCGGCTCAGGTCCGACAGCGCCTTGTCCTGCTCGATGGTGCGCCGGACGAGGCCGGCGACGACGCCGTGGGCCTCCCGGAACGGCACCCCGCGCCGGACGAGCAGATCGGCCACGTCGGTCGCCGCGAGCATCTCGTCGGCGGCTGCGGCAGCGAGGTTCTCGCGGCTGAAGCGGATCGACCCCAGCATCCCGTTGGCGGCGTCGAGGCACAGCTCGATCGTGTCGGTGGCGTCGAACAGGTGCTCCTTGTCCTCCTGCATGTCCTTGTTGTAGGTCAGCGGCAGCCCGTGCAGCACGCCGTGCAAAGCGACGAGGTGTCCGGACACGCGCGGCGCCTTGGCGCGCAACAACTCGGCCGCGTCCGGATTCTTCTTCTGAGGCATGATCGAGGACCCCGAGGCCCACGCGTCGGCCACCTCGCAGAAGCCGAACTCCTCGCTCGACCACAGCAC
>DATBYI010000340.1:0-14714 GCA_036513815.1 Solirubrobacteraceae bacterium | reverse complement strand
CGCCAGCTGGACGGTCGCGTTCATCGGTCGCGGCCGCCCCGAGCGAGCGGTCACCGCCCATCAAGGGCTCAGATCCGCGGCCGCGCAGCAGGCCCTTCACGGATCACAGACGGGAGCGAACGCACCATCCGAGGGCACACCTCGGTCCTGAGCCGGCAGGGAGAACCTGGTCAGTCCGGCGGCGAGGTCTCCAACCTCGGTTCGGGTAGCTCTCTGGTTCGGGCCAGTGTCGGCGAAAGCAGGCGTCATTTGTGTTGGGTGGGGTCGAAGCGGGATAGGGAGGGTTCGGGGACGCCCAGGTGTGCGTCGGTGGCGCCGTTGCCAGGCCGGCTTCGAGCACCAGGACGACGCCGGGGTTGGTGATCGCGAGCGCGCTGGGGGAGGGCAGCAATCCGATCTCGCTCCCCTGCCCGGCCGCGTAGGTGGCCAGCGTCGGGCGCGGGGTCCGAGCGGGCTCCAGCACTCCGAGGCGGCCGCTGTCGGTGTTGAGCGCCACCACCATCCCCGACGAATTCAACGCGGCGGCGGATACCGGCAGGGTGAACGTGCCCAGCGAGCTCGACGGATCCCATGAGAGCGCGCCGTCGTGCGAGTCGAGGATGACCGGCCGAACGTGATACGCCGGCGAGCTGTGGTCGGGCTCCAACAACACGTGGTTCCCCTCGTCACGGGCGTCGACGAACGAGTCCAGGAGCAGGAAGGGGCGGCGCTCCCACCCCTCGTGGGTGCCGAGCCCGAGCTTGATCGTGGAGCCGTTCTGCGCCAGCGGCACCACGCGCAGGTAAAACCGTTCGCTCTCCTTCCACACCATTCCGGCCACCCCGGCCAGCGTGGCGACCGCCACGCCGGTCACCGAAGCGGCCGCGCGAGCGGGCGGGGATCCGGCAGCGGTGCTGGCCTGCGCGGATGAGTTCGAGGCCATCGGCGCACTCCGCCGCGCGTCCGAGTGTGCTGCCGCCGCAGCCGAGATGCTCGCCGAAGGCGGGCGCCAGGATTCCGCGCGGCGCGCTGCCGCCCGCAGTCGCGAGCTACACAGTCGTTGCCAGGGAGGCCGGCCGCCGGAGGTACGCGCACTCGAATCACACCCGTTGAGCCTCACCGACAGAGAGCGGCAGTTCGTTGAGCACGCCAACCCAGCCGAGGTCAGGCCGGGAAGCGCAATGAACGGCCACAGGACAGTGTCTAGCTCGAAGAACCGGATCGTGCTGTGACGCGACCGAAGCGAAGAGCGAAGCTGCACACTGACCCCGCCGCCTTACTGACCTCACCCCGAAGGCCTATTCAGACCGGCCCGAGTTAGTGACCCGGAAGATGACACCTACGAGACGTGTTGCGGCGCGGTGATCTCGGCTGATGCGACGGCGTCGGCGACAGTGCTGCGCGCGGGCTCGTTCGCTGACATCGCCTGTGGGCGGCGGGCCAGCATGATCATGGTTGCCACCGCGGCGAGGAGGACGGCGCCGGCGCCGGTGAGCAGTGCCACGTGCATCGCGCTCACGAACGCGGTGTGGGCGCGGTCGGCGGCCTGCGGGCCGAGGCGTGAGGCGGCTGCGTAGGACCGCTTGACTTCGCTTGCGACCCTGGCCGACAGTCCGCTGAGGTTGACGTGGCTGGTGTAAGTGGATGTGAGGATGCTCCCGATGACGGCGATCCCAGTCGCGCCGCCGACCTCGCGGGAGAGGTCGTTGAGGGCCGAGCCGACGCCTTGCTGGGAGGCCGGGAGGGCCTCGGTGATCGCGCTGGTCGCCGGAGTCATCGCCGCTCCCATGCCGATACCAAGGACGACGAGTCCCGCGGCCATCAGCGTGTAGGGGGTGTGGGTGCCGGCCTGGGCGATGATCGCGATGCCGGCGGCGACGAGCGTTAGGCCGACCGCGCACACCGTCCGGGTGCCGTACCGGGCGGTGAGGGCGGGGGCGAAGCGGGAGACGGGGACCATGACCGCGGCCAACGGAAGGATCTGCACCGCGGCGAGGATCGGGCTGTCGCCGCGGACGAGCTGGAGGTACTGCATGCCGATGAACGTGAAGCCGAAGAAGGCGAAGAACTGGACGAAGATCGACATGCTCGCGGTGGCCAGGTGGCGGTTGCGGAACAGACGCGGGTCGAGCAGCGGGCTCGCCTGGCGCAGCTCCCAGGTGATGAACAGGACGAGGAGCGCGAGGGCGAGTCCGAGGCCGCCGAGCGTGCGGGTCGCGAGCCAGCCATAGGTTGGAGCTTCGATGACCGAGAAGACGAGCGCGACGAGCGCGGCGACTGCGAGGATCGCACCGTTGACGTCGAGGCGAGGGGCGTTGCGGTCGGCCGACTCGGGTACGAAGAGCAGCGTGCCGATCAGGGCGATGGCGGCGAGGACGACGTTGAGGCCGAAGATGGACCGCCACGAGAAGGCGAGGAGCAGCAGGCCCGAGGCGAGCAGTCCGAGGATGGCGGCGCCTCCGCCGACGGCGGACCAGACACTCACCGCGCGCGTCCGGCTGGCGGCGGGAAACGTGCTGGTGATGGTCGAGAGGGTGGCGGGCATGGTGAGCGCGCCGCCGAGCCCGAGGACGGCTCGCAGCGCTATCAGTTCGGTGGCCGAGGTGGCGGTCATCGCGACGATGGATCCGCCTCCGAAGATCGTCAGGCCGATGATCAAGGCCATCCGGCGGCCGTAGCGGTCGCCCAGTCCGCCGCCGGGCAGGAGCAGGGAGGCGAAGGCGAGCGAGTACGCGTCGATGATCCAGGTCAGGTCGGTCTGCGACGCGTGCGTGTCGCGCGCGATGTCCGGCAGCGCGACGTTCAGCGACGCCATCGCGGCGACGACGGTGGCGAGGGCCAGGCAGACCACGGCGGTGATCACGCCTGGACTGGCGGAGCGGCGATGCGAGTGAGCGGTCATGGGGATCCTTTCGGGGTGCTGACTGACGCCGCCGAACCTAGAACCGTGCCGCCCGCCTGGAATCGATCGGATCCCTAGTCACGACCCTGGTCCACCGTCTAGGGGCTGGCGCGCACGTAGCATTGGCCCGATGTTGATCGGCCGGGATCCCGAGCAGCGCTTGATCGAGAGCCTGCTCGACGACGCGCGGAGCGGCGCCAGCGCGGCGCTGCTGATCCGTGGCGAGGCCGGGATCGGCAAGACCGCTGTGCTCGAGCACGCGGCGGAGGCCTCTGGCTTGCCCACGCTTCGCTGCACCGGTGTGGAGTCGGAGCACGACCTCACGTTCGCCGGCCTGGAGCAGCTGCTGCGGCCGCTCCGGAAGCTGGTCGACCGTTTGCCCGGCCCCCAGGCCGCCGCGCTGGGAGGCGCGCTGGGCGTGAGCGGCGACCGCGTGGAGGACCGGTTGCTGCTCGGCTTGGCCACGCTGGGTCTGCTCGCCGAGGCGACCGCGGACGGTCCGCTGCTGTGCCTCATCGACGACCTGCAGTGGGTTGACGGTCCGTCGGCCCAGGCCCTGCTGTTCACCGCGCGCCGGCTGGGCGCGGAGGGGGTCGTGATGCTGTTCGCGGTGCGCGACGATCGCGCCGCCTGGTTCGAGGCACCCGGGCTTCAGCAGCTCACGCTCGCGCCGCTGTCCCAGGGCGCGGCGCGCCAGGTGGTGGCGAGCAGTCGAGGCGTCACGCTCAGCCCCGACGCGCAGCGACAGCTCGTTGGCCAGGCGGGCGGGAACCCGCTCGCGCTGCTCGAGCTGCCGGTGCAGGACGTGGCCGGCACCAAGGCGAGCGGCGTCGAGGTGGCGTTTCGGGCTCGAGCCTTAGGGCTGCCGGGCGAGACGCGCCGCCTTCTGCTGCTCGCTGCGGCGAGCGAGACCGAGGAGGCGCGGACGTGGGTCGAGCTTGCTCGGCTCGGCGATATGTCGCCGGCGGCTCGGCGGGCAGGGGCCGAGGCGGGCCTGATCGGTGACGTCGACGCGATCGTGTTTCGTCATCCACTCGTGCGCTCTGCCGTATACAACGTCGCCTCGCGGGCCGAGCGCGCCGACGCGCACCGTTTGCTTGCCTCGATCGCCACCGATTCGCTCGCCCGTGCATCGCATCTCGCCGCGGCGACCGACGATCCTGACGAAGCGGTCGCGATGGAGCTCGAGCGCGCGGCTTCCGCCGCGGCCCGGAGAGGGGCGTTCGCGTCTGCCGGAGCCGTTCTGGTTCGCGCAGCCGAGCTGTCAACCGACGCCGGCACCCGCGGTCGCCGGCTCGTCGCCGCCGCCCAGGCATACCTGGACGCCGGGGAATCAGACGCGGCTTCGCAGCGGGCCGAGGAGGCCCTCGTCGGCGTTCCCACCGGCTACGACCGGGCCGCCCTTGCTGCCGTGCAGGGCGCGCTCGAGCTGCAACGGGGGAACCCGGCCGTGGCTTACGGGGTGCTGTTCAATGCCGCGCGCGCGGTCGCGGCGGAGGACCCCGAGCGCGCCCTCGAGCTCCAGGCCCAGGCCATCACCCCGGCCTTCGTCGCCGGCTGGCCCGAGCGGGCCTTCCGCGAGGCACACGAGTTCGTCGATGGACTACCGCCGACGGGCCGCCCGTTCGAGCCGTTTCTCAGGCTGTTCCTCGGTGCGATGGTCCTCGCCGGGCCCGACGCAGGCGATGCTGCGCGCGAGCGGCTCCTCGAAGCCGTTTCCGTCGGTGCCGATGATTTTCGATTCCTGATCTGGGCCGCCGTCGCGAGCGCCTTCCTCGGTGACCTTCGCAGCGCGCGCGAGCTCAGCCTGCGCGCGATCGCGATGGGGCGGGCGGCCGGTTCGTTCAACACGCTTCCGGTGGCGCTGCTCGCGCCGGCCCGCTTCGCGGTCAACGCCCGGGCGTTCGACGAGGCCGAGGAGCTGGCCAGGGAGGGGATTGAGCTAACTCGGCACCTCGCCCAGGACAACTTCGAGGCGTGCTTCTCGGCGATCCTTGTGCGCTGCCTCGCCGCCCGAGGTGAGATCGACGAGTGCCGCGCGCTGGGCGAGGCGACCTTGAACCGGGCGCTCGCGCACGGTATTGGGGTCGCTGCCGATGATGTCCGCATCGGCAGCGCGGAGCTCGAGCTCTCGCTTGGGCACGCGGCGGCTGCCCGCGACCTGCTCGAGGCAATCTCGCATCCGCTGTTCAGACTCGCTACGGCTCCGCTGCTCGTCGAGGTCTCGCTCCTCACGGGCGATACCGCGTCCGGACACGCGGCGCTCGACTCCCTCGTCGCCTTCGGGGGCCACGGCCAGGACCACCGCCTGCTCGGAATGCTCGCGTGGACCCGCGCCCTTCTCGCGCCGAGCCCCGAAGTCGCTGATGAGCTATTCCGTGAGGCTCTGTCGCACCAACGTCAGTACGCCGAGCCGTTCGAGCGCGCGAGGACGCAGCTGTCCTACGGCGAGCTCCTGCGCCGCGCGCAGCGCAGGACGGAGGCGCGCGTACAGCTCCGCGATGCGCTCGCGACGTTCGAGGGCCTGAACACGCCGCTCTGGGCCCAGCGAGCGCGGGCCGAGCTCGAAGCGACCGGGATCACCGCCCGTAAGCGCGATCCCTCTACGCTGGATGACCTCACCCCGCAGGAGTTGCGGATCGCCAAGCTCGTCGCCGCCGGCGCGAGCAACCGTGATGTCGCGGCGCAGTTGTTCCTCAGCCCGAAGACGGTCGAGTACCACCTGCGCAAGGTGTTCTTGAAGCTAGGCGTGTCGTCCCGCGTCGAGCTCGCGCGTCGGCCGTTGGAGGCGGCCAGGGCCGCTGCCGGCGAGTAGGCGAAGGACTAGGGAGGAGCCCAGGGAAGCACCCGAGGCGAGGTACGGCCTCGTCGTCCTACGGTGGCTGTCATGACCTACCTGGCCGATCCACCAACCGCAATCCCCTCCGCGACGTATCTCCCGATCGCCGACCACGGCGTGATCGGTGACCTGCGCACCGTCGCCCTCGTCGCCACCGACGGTACCGTCGACTGGTACTGCCCTCCCGCCTTCGACTCTCCCAGCGTCTTCGGCTCGATCCTCGACAGCGAGCACGGCGGTCACTTCCGGATCGCGCCCGTGCGCGACTGCGCCACGCGGCAGCTCTACCTGCCCGACACCAACGTCCTCATCACGCGTTTTCTGTCGGGGGACGGCGTCGGCGAGGTGCAGGACTTCATGCCGGTCGGAGGCGAGCAACAGCTGATCCGGCGAGTCACCTGCATCCGCGGGCAGATGCGCTTTGCCCTCGAGTGCGAGCCCCGCTTCAACTACGGGCGCGACCGGCACGCCACCGCGATCGGTTCGCCGGGTGCTTCTTTCCGCTCCCCCGCGCTCAACCTGACCCTCGGAACCTCGGTCGCCCTCCGGCAGACGTCGGCGGGCGTGTCCGCCGAGTTCGACCTGCGCGTCGGCGAGACCGCGACGTTCGTGCTCGCGGAGACCGGCGAGACCCAGGGCCCGGTGAGCGAGGCGGCGATGGGGCGCCTACTCACCGAGACCGTCGAGTACTGGCAGGCGTGGATCTCGCGGTCCCTGTACACCGGGCGCTGGCGCGAGATCGTTCATCGCTCGGCGCTGACCTTGAAGCTCCTCACCTACGCGCCGACCGGTGCGATCGTGGCGGCGCCGACGACGAGCCTGCCCGAACAAATCGGCGGCCCTCGCAACTGGGACTACCGCTACACATGGGTCCGCGACGCCGCGTTGACGCTGCGCCCGTTCCTGACCCTCGGCTTCTCGGAGGAGCTGCGAGCCTTCGGCCAGTTCCTCACGAGGTGCCTTCAGTCCGACCCGAGGAACGGGTCGGGGCCACTCCAGGTCCTCTACGGAATCGATGGAAGAGCGCGCGTTCCCGAGGAGATCCTCGACCACTTCGAGGGTTACCGGGGATCCGGGCCGGTCCGGATCGGCAACGAGGCCGCGCACCAGCTCCAGCTCGACATCTACGGCGAGATCATCGACGCCGCCTACCTGCTCGACCGGCACACACACGAGATGCACTACGACGTCTGGACGACGATCGCCGCGGGCGCCGAGTGGCTGTGCGAGAACTGGGATCAGCCCGATGAGGGGATCTGGGAGACACGCGGCGGGCGCCGGCGCTTCACTCACTCCCGCCTGATGTGCTGGGTCGGACTCGACCGGGCAATCCGCATCGCACAGGCCCGCGGGTTCCCGGCCGATCTAGGCCGCTGGTTGTCGGTCCGCGACGAGATCTTCCACCGCATCATGCGGCGCAGCTGGAGCGAGTCCCGGCGCGCCTTTGTCCAGCACGAGCAGAGCGACGTCCTCGATGCCTCGGTCCTGCTGATGCCACTCGTCGGGTTCATCTCGCCCACCGACCCGCGCTGGCTCTCGACGCTCGACGCGATCACCTCGGACCTCGTCGCTGACAGCCTCGTGCACCGCTACGACCCGAGCGCCGCGCCCGATGGGCTCGATGGCGACGAAGGCACCTTCTCTATCTGCAGCTTCTGGTATGTCGAGGCCCTGGCCCTCGCCGGGCGCCTCGCCGAGGCGCGCCTCGCGTTCGAAAAGATGCTCACTTACGCCAACCACCTCGGCCTCTACTCCGAGCAGGTCGGGCCCAGCGGCGACCTGCTCGGAAACTTCCCTCAAGCGTTCACGCACCTCGCGCTGATCAACGCCGCCGTCAGCCTCGACCGCCGGCTGAGCTGACGAGGCCGCGGCGACCGCGCGGGTTCACAGTTCGCGCCGGTCGCTGACCCCGATCTTGCGCATCGCCCGGTAGAGGTGTGACTCGACGGTGCGAACCGAGAGCACGAGCCTGTGCGCGATCTCTTGATTGGAGAGACCGCGCCCGGCCAGCTCGACCAGCTGGGCCTCGCGCCGGGTGAGTTCTACCGCGTCGCCGTCGAGGCCGTCGATCGGTCCAAGCGAACCGCCCTGATTGCCGGGGAACAGCTCGCGGGCGCGCGCGGCCGCACGCCGAGCTGAGTCCGAGCGCCCGGCGGCGACGAACAGCTCCGCCGCGTGGACGGCCGCCTCGGCCGCGTACAGGAACGCGCCTATGGCCTCGAAGGCGTCGACGGTTTCCATCAGCCCCGCGGCGTCGCGCGCGGCGCGATGGCGCACATGGGCCGCCCGGGCGGCGACCAGCGGCGCGTCGCACTGTTCGCCGGCCGCGATGATGAGCGGCGCGATTTCCGCCGGCTGCGCGCCGACGCGCATCGCCTCATAGAGCACGCGCGCCTCGCACAGGGGGACGTCACGCAGCTCAGCCGCGCGGTCGAGCAGCGTCCTCCCCGGAGCTTCGCGATCGCCGGCCGCGTATGCGCTCCACGCCTCGGCGCACGTGAGATAGACGGCCTGGAATGGAATGAGCTCCTCGCCGCGCACCGCACCGCGGGAGCGCGACAGCGCGCGTTCCGCCGCATCAGGGTCGCCGAGCGCGCTTGCCACCCACGTCTGCAGGCCGAACGTCATCACGAGCTTGCCGTCGGGATCGTGCTGCTCCTGATGTAGCTGCGCTTCGGAGAGCCATCGACCCGCGTCCAGGAATCGCGCGCGTAGCAGGCATCGATGCGCCAGCGCGAGCGCCGCCATCCCAGCCGTCGCGTCGTCCCCGAGTCGCAGCGCGCGGGGCAAGACGGCTCTGGCCCACTGCTCGAGCTCTGGCTGGCCCTCTCCGGTTTCCACGCTCGCCCCGCAGCCGACCGAGATGATGGCCTCGTCGATGGCGTCGCGCACGGGCAGCGCCGGCCGGCTGCGCGCGGCCAGCTCCCACGCCTCGCGGCCGCGCCCGCTGTAGAACAACGCCGACAGGCGCGCGAGCTCGACCGTCCGGCGCGCGTGGGCGTCGAGACCCTCGACTCCGAGCAGCTCCGTCGACTCGTCGATGACGGTCGCCCTGTCTTCCGGCGAGCAGCGCGACTCCACGTACAAGCGCAGCGGAGCGAGCCGAACGCGCCAGGCGTCATCGGGCCACCACCCCCGTGCTCGCCGGAGCAGGGCGCGCAGCTCATCAACCCGATGCAGCCCCGAGTACAGCACCTTGATCTGCTGGGTCACGTATTGCAGCGCCTGATCCTGGGTGGCGATCTCGCCTTCGGCCGACGCCAGCACTTCCTCCGCCGCTTCGAATTGGTTGCGAACTGAGTGCGCGCGTGCGAGTACGAGCACGGCGGGAACGCCCGCGCCGGCGTCGAGCGCCTGCTTGGCAAGCCTCCCCGCCAGGTCCGGGTCGCCGCTGCGGTTCGCCGTGTCGGCGGCCTCGAGCAACACCGCGCGCGGGATCGGTTCGCCCGCGTCGAGCAACCACTGCGCGACGCGGAGCGAGTCCTCGCTGCGCATGTGCTCCCGCGTCTGCACGATCCGGGCAAGCTGAAGGCAGATCCGGTGCTGCCGCAATGAGGGCAGCGACGCGCGGATCGCTTCGCCATACAGCGGGTGCGCGAGCCTCACGAGCCGGTCGCCCGGAGGGCTCTCGACCGTGATCAGCGCGCGCGCCTCTGCCGTCGCCACGGCCTGCTCGTCCGTCAGCTGCACGATCTCGCCGATGGGCAACGGTTCGCCAATGGCCAGGAACTCGAGCGCGCGCCGCTCGTCGGGCTCGATCTCGGCCATCTCGTCCGAGATCAGCTCGGCCAACGATGGACTGATCCGCGGCCGCTCGGGCATCCGCCAAAGGCCGCTCACGAGCTCGACCGCGCCCTCGTTCAATGCGCCGCGCACGAGCTCGCTCGCGTACAGCGCGTTGCCCTCGCTGCTCTCCCAGATCCACTGGCGCAGCCCCGCCTCGGTCGGCCCGCCGACGATCGCCTCGACCAGCTGATCGGTCTCCTCCCGCGAGAGCCCGGACAGCTCGAGCCGCTCGGCTCCGGCGTCCTTCCACAGGGACACGATCGCATCGGGACACGGGTCTCCGCTGCGCACCGTCGCCAGGACGAACGCGCTCTCGGTGCTGGTGAGGTGCAGGACGAGCGCCGCCGAGGTCGGATCGAGTAGCTGCGCGTCGTCGACCGCGACGACCAACGCATGCCCGTCGGCGGCGTCGGTCAGCGACCGTACGCTTCGGCGCAGCAGCTCAAATGGATCGTCGGACCCGACGTCGGATCGGATCGCGCCGGCGAACGCGCCCAGCGGGACGGACGCGGCGCTCCGTGTCGCCTGCACCCACGTCGTCCGCGGTCCATCGGCCTCGATCCGCGCGAGGGCCGCGCGCGCCAGCCGCGACTTCCCGACGCCGGCCGGTGCGTGTACCACGACGCCGGCCGCGCCGCTGGCCCGCGCCTGCACGATCCGGTCGAGCTCGCTCGTCCGCCCAACGAGGGGCACTTCTCGGGGCGGGAGGAGGGTGGTTCGCTCTCCCAGACGTTCTGGGGGGAACACGGCCAGGGCGGATGTCGATAGCGCTGTGAGCAAATCGCGGCCTAAAACGCATGCCGAACGGGCGGTGTTCCCCGCCTTCCCTCAGTACCGCCGGCTGCGACCTCCTGTCGAACCCATCGCGCATTATGCACCATCAATATGACATTGTGCAAGTAGGGTTCACGCCATTTTGCCCAATCGGACCCCGCCCCGTGCACGTAATGTGCGAAAAGCTGCGCGCAATGTGCAAGATGGGCTGGGCCGGGTTGTCCTGAGCGGACAGCGGGGTGGCCTGAGCGTCTAGCGGAGCGAGGCGGCGGCGGCAGCCGCGGCGGCGCGGATCTGACGGCGGGCCGTGCGTAGCTTGGCCTCGGTGAACCGGGGCGTCGTTGCCATGAGGCTGATCATCGCCACCACCGCGCCGTCATCGATGACCGGGGTCGCCATAGCGGTCCAACCGGGATCCCATTCGTCACGGTCGACGGCGATCGACGACCGCCTGACCTCGTCCAGATCGCGTCGCAGCGCGCGAGGGTCGGTCAGCGTCGACGCGGTGAAGCGCGGGAGCGGGCGGAGCAACACTTCCTCGCGCTCGGAGTCGGCCAGGAAGGCCAGCCAAACCTTCCCTGCCGCGCTCGCGTGGACTGGATAACCCCAGCCGACCATATTCGGCTCCGGGAGCCCCGGCGGATCGACCTGATCGACCGCGATTGGCTCGGTCGCCGTCGGCACGGCGAGCACCGTCGCCATACCGGTCTCCTCGGCGAGTGCGGTCAGCGCGGGTCGCACGCGGCGAACCAGGCCGGCACTGCCACTTCGCAGCGCCAGTCGGCCGATCTCGTACCCGATCACGAACCCGCCCTGGGCGGCGTCCCGGTCGACGAGGCCGTGATGTTCAAGCGTCAGCAGCAGGCGCCACGCAGTGCTGCGGTTGAGCCCCACCTTGTCAGCGAGGTCCGCCAGCGAGGCGGGTCGCGGCGAGTCGGCCACCGCACGCAGAAGGGCCACCGCTCGGTCGACGGACTGGATCCGGCGGCTCGCGGGCTCCTTGAGCGACATGCGGCGGCGGATTGTAGGCGCTCGTTCACAGGTGCTCGCCCTCGCCCGCGACCCGTCTGGTGCGGACGGGCCGCGGGCTGGGCGCAACCGCCGCTTTAGACGGCGGCCGGCACGCGCACGACGGCTTCGGCCCCAAGCGCGTCGCGCAGGCGGGCCTCGGTTTCATCGTCGAGCGAGGTCTGGATCACCTCGCCGCCGTAGCGCTGCACGTGCGGCAGCACCTTGTCCGGCGTGACCTTGCGAACCAGCACGATCAGCGCCGCGCCGCCCGGAGCCAGGCTCGCGCCCAGCCGCGTCATGAAGCGGTCGTTGATGCCGACGTCGGTGAGCGCACCTGCCGCGCCCCCGGCAGCGGCACCGATGGCCATGCCGATCAGCGGGGCCAGGAACAAGAGCCCGATCACGCCGCCCCAAAACGCGCCGCCCGTCGCGCCAGTCGCGGCGGGCCGACGTGTCTGGTGGAGCTTGACCTTGCCCTCCTCGTCACGCGTCACCACGACCGCGTCCTCCAACTCGACGGTGCGCTCCGTGGCCAGATCGGCGAGCGTGAGCCGCACGGCCTCCGCCGTCTCGCGGTCCGGATACGCAATGGCAATGAGTTCACTCATGGCATTCCTTTCGTCGTCGTCCCACGCGCTGACCGCGTGGGATCGAGGGAAACCATCGCTTCACCACGGTTCAGCGTCGTCAGTAGCTGCTTACTGAATCGCCGTCTCCTGGGGTACTGAGTCCAAAGAGCCCGGTCGGAGCCAGTAGTACCGCCCGGCCGGGTGCAGTAGGGCGCTACTGACTACGTGTGTGCACCCCGCGCGTACGGTGCGCCACCTGTGACTAGCCGGCGTCGCCGGACCGACATCTGAACACGATGGGAGCAACTGTGAGCGAGCGGAAACGGGCGCGTAGTCGCGCTACTCATATCCTCTGGACCGGCACCGGACTGTTGGCCTTGGTGCTCGTCGCGCTGGCGGTGGCGGGCTGCGGCACGGCGTCGACCGGGACCACCGTCGCCGGGGCGACACAGCCCAACGGCGCTGTCACGGTGGCGAGTGACATCCCCCACATCGTGGATCAGGTTGAGCCCGAAGTGGTGACCGTGCTTACCCCCACCCACGGCGTCGGGAGCGGCCTGATCTACAACGTTGAGGACATCTATGTCACGCTCCGCCAGCACCGGCCCGGTCAGAAGCTTCGCGTCGAGTTCGTGCGCGGAGCACGGTCCCACGAGGTCACGCTCACGCTGTCGAGCAAGGCGCAATGAATGCGTTTTGGCGATGCTCAGCGCAGGCCGCTACGGAGATCGCGTCGGTCCTTCACTCCGAGCTTCTGCATCGCTCGGTACAGATGTGACTCGACCGTTCGCACGGACAGCACGAACCGGTCGGCGATCTCCGTATTGGATAACCCCTGCGCCGCCAGCTCTACCAGCTGCCGCTCCCGGTCGGTGAGGCTCACGGCATCTGGCTCGAGTCCGCGCACATCGGGCGCCAATCCGCCCTGGCAGCGTCCGTGGAGCTCGCGGGAGCGCGCGGCGGCCCGCCGCGCGCTGTCCTCGCGGCCGGCCTCGACGAAGATCTCGGCGGCCGCCGCGGCACATTCGGATGCGTGGCGGAGCGCGCCGATGGCTTCGAACTCGTCCGCGCAGGCGAGGACGGCGGCGGCGTCCCCCGCTGCCCGGGCCGCGACGTCGTCCATGTAGGCGACGGCCAGGCGGCCGTCGATCTGCTCGCGCAGCGTGGCTAGCCGCGGCTGAAGTCGGCCTGGCGGGGCGCCCGCGCGCATCGCCTCGTGGTAGAGCTGCGGGACGTACACGGGAGCGCCGCCATAGCTTTCCGCGCACTCGATCAGCAGCCGCTGCGCCCGGGGCGGGTCGCCCTCCGTCAGCGCCAGCCAGGCCTCGCCGCGAACGACGTAGGCCCGCTCGGTATCAATCAGCTCGCCGGTGATCGTCGCGCGGCAGCGCTCCATCGCCGCGGCGACGCCGTCCCGATCCCCCAGGTAGTAAGCGACGCCCGCGAGCAGCGCGTGCGTGCACTTGAGGGTGGCGAACGGATCGTGATACTCGAGATGAACGAGCGCTTCCCTGAGCCACCGCGCGCCGTCGACATACCGGCCCCGAAGCAGCGACAACGCGCCCAATGTGCTTGCGCCGATGCCCGCGGCGGTTTCGTCGTAGGTCCGGATCGCCTCCCTGAAGGCACGGCCCATCCAGCGCTCCACCTCGTCGATCGCCCAGCCGGACTCGATCCCGGCGACGGACGACGCGATCATCGCGAGTTCGTCCACCTCGTCGCGCAGGGGGATTGGCGGCCGCAGACGGGCGGTCAGCTCGCAGGCACGCCGGACTCGGCCGGCGCCGAAGAGGTGGACGGCGTGGACGACCTCGACGTGGCGCCGGACCTCTGGCTCGAGTACCTCGCTTGAGAGCACCTCGCCCGACAGCTCGGCGGCGGCACGGGCGTTTCTCGTCATCGCGAGACCCCGCACCCGGAGTGGCGTGAGCCGGCGCCGCCAACCTGGCTCGTCCCACCAATCGCCCGCCCGCGTGACGAGGGCCATGCCGTCCTGGGGGCGGCGCAGCCCCCAGAGCAATCCGACGACGCGCTGCTGTAGGTAGGCGAGCGCGGCCTCCTGTGTCTCGAGAGTTCCCTCGAGTGGGGCCAAGACCTCCTCGGCCTCTGCGTAGCGTTGGCGAACGGCGCACGCCCGAGCCACGAGCAGGGCGGCGGCGACTCCGGCCCCGTCCTCGAGCGCCATCCGACCAAGCCGCTCGCCGAGCTCAGGATCTCCGGCCGCGAGCGCCGCTGTGGCGGCCTCGATGGTCAGCTCCGTGGGGACGGGATCGCCCGCGTCAAGCAGCCACCGAGCGATCAGCAGCGCGTCCTCGCGCGAGCGGTCACGTCGCGCCTGTACGGTGCTCGCGAGCTGGCGGCACGTCTGAGCGGCTCGGATCACCGGCAGCGACGCTCGTACGGTGTCGCCGTACAACGGATGGGCCAGCCGGATGGTGCCCGCGGTGCCGGTACCCTCCACGCTCACCATGCCGAGCACCTCGACCGACGCGGCGGCCTCCTCGCTGGTCAGCGCGACAAGTTCGTTCAGTCGCAGGGGCTCGCCCAGAGCGAGCAACTCGATCACGTGTCGCTCGTCTTCGTCGAGACCCGACATC
This sequence comes from Solirubrobacteraceae bacterium, assembly GCA_036513815.1. Taxonomy (GTDB): domain Bacteria; phylum Actinomycetota; class Thermoleophilia; order Solirubrobacterales; family Solirubrobacteraceae; genus Palsa-465. Next base: position 257 of record DATBYI010000340.1, on the reverse strand, counting down.
CGAGCGCCGATCAACTCCGCCAGCGACTCGCTGGGGGCCGGACGTTCGGCGAGCCGCCAGTACCCGTCGATGCTGACGAAGGCACCCGCGTCGAGCGCGGCGCGGACGAGCTCGTGTACGTAGAGCACGTTCCCCTCTGAGCTCTCGTAGATCCATCGCCGGGCGCGCTGCTCGACCGGGCCGCCGAGAACGACCTCGATCAGCTCGGCGGTGTGCGCTTCGGACAGCGGACGTAGCTCGAGGCGTTCGGCGCCCGC
>DATBYI010000339.1:0-7887 GCA_036513815.1 Solirubrobacteraceae bacterium | reverse complement strand
CCCGCCCGGTTCAGCGGCGGGATCGAGACCGCGCTGGCGCCCGAGTTGAGCTCACCGAGGTACCCGATCGTGGTCGGATCAAGCACCGCGGAGTGGACCCCGATCGTCGTCTGCCCGGGGTCCCAGCCCTGACGCTGCGCGGTGGCGTCGTTGAGCGCGCGAAGCTGGATGCGGTACTGCCCGATCTGGTCCTGCGCCTGGCTCAGCGCCAGCTGCGCGCCGTCGACGACGGCCTCACCGCTCACCTTCGACGGGCCGAGGAGCGGGACGCTGACGTAAACCGTCAGCGTCGTGCCGCGGATGCGGGCCGCCGCGGCGTCGCTCTTGGTGCCGCAACCGCTCAGCACCACGAGTGCCGCCAGCGTTGCCAGCGTCACGCCCGCCCACGCCTTCGCCCCCGTCGACCGCGTCGCCCGCCTCACCCCTGTACTTGAGCGAACGGAACCAGGCTGCCGTGCTCCAAGCGGCTGAACACGAACGGCGCGATGCTCGTGTCGCCGTTGCCGTTCATCGAATAGTCACCCAGCACGGACTGCGACCGCTTGAGGAACAAGAAATCGTGTACGACGGTCGAGCGGTCGTTGGCACTCGTACCGGCCTCGCGGAGTGTGGCAAGGAGGGCCGACATCGCCTCGTAACCAAAGATCGCCTGTGGCACCGGAGCCCGGCCGTAGGTGCTGGTGAAGGACGAGACAAAGGTGGCGCCCGCCGGCGTGAGGTCCTGCTTGAGGAAGCCCGGCGAGGAGACGTAGAGGTTGCGCACGGCCGAGGAGAGCCCACCCGGGAAGGACGGGTCGGCGAGGGCCGAGGGGCCGAACAGCTTGGCCGACGAGTTCGCCGCCGCGGCGGCACCGAAGAACCTCGACGCGCTCGCCTCGGAGTTCGAGCCGTAGAAGATGCCGTCGGCGGCGCTCTCGCTGCTCACCAGGCTGAGCGAGCCGCCGACGTCGTGCCTGATCGCGTACGCGATCGCGGCTCCGTACGGGCTGCCGTCGTCGGCGACATACAGCTTGGTCAAGCCGAGCGCCTGCATCTCCTGGACCTGGGCCTTCGCCTCGAGCGCGCTCGTCGGCACGAGCCGAGCGAAAGTCCGCCCGTAGCTCGAGAGCGATTCGTAGTAGTTGTTCGGCGCGCCGGTCACGGCGGGGCTGGCCTGGGTGAGCTCGACGGCCGTGTCGGTCGGACTCACCTGAAGCAGGTCGAGCGCGTTGGTGATCCCGATCGACGCGTAGGAGGAGCCCGGGACGATCTCACCCAGGTAGGCGATCGCGCTCTGATCCTGGATCGCCGTGCGCGCCTGGTCGGAGATCTTCTTGCCCTGCAGGACGTCGGTCTCGAGCGCGTAGCCGCCCACCGTGTGGCTCGATTGGGAGAACGCGAGCTGTTCGGCGGCGAGCACCTCCTTCGCCACCTGAGGTTGATCGGTCGGCGCGTTGCTCAGGTAGATCGTGAGCGTCTTTCCGGAGACGGTCACGGCCGAACTCGACGATCCGGTCGAGGAGCACCCGGCGACGCCGGCGGCGAGGAGCGCACAGACGTAGACGGCGCGTCCGCGCGTCAACGCGGCCCGTCCGCGTGCGAGCACCCGGGGTCCCACTCTCGACACTCCGGTTATTCCCGGCGGCCGGGCAGGAACGGCAGCAGCTGCCGGACGCCGACCGCGATCAGCACCATTCCGATGGCGATCAGGATCGAGTCCAGGCCGCTCACGTTAAGCGACCACAAGACAATCCATATGCACAGCCCGACGGTGGCGGTAAGGATCAGGCCCATCGCGCGAGAGATGCTAAAGGGTCCGGAGATGAATTAGCGCGCCGGTGAGGCTTCCGAGGGGCGAGCATGGCAAGGACGCAGGGGCGCAGGCGTAGCGGAGCTACGTCAAGCCCCGAGGACGAAGCCATGCTAAGTCCATTCGCTCGACTCAACAAGCGCTCATTTATTGACGGGCCCGTGACCGACGGTGGTCTCGGCGAGTCCCGCGGCCAACTCGCGAACGAGCACGCCGACCGCGGCGGCGGGATCTTCTGAAGGCTGGCCGGCCTCCCGCACAAGGCGGCTGCCGACGATCACACCGTCGGCTCCGGCGTCCGCCGCGGCCGCGGCCTGCTCGGGAGTCGAGATGCCAAAGCCGACGGCTACGGGGACGGTCGTGCCGGCCGCCGCGCGGGCCACCACCGCGGCGAGACCGTCCTGCACACCCGTGCGCTCGCCCGTCGTCCCGGTCAGCGAGACGGTGTAGACGAACCCGCGCGCCTGCGCCCCGATCTTCGCGAGCCGGGCCTCGGGCGTGGTCGGCGCCACCAGCGGCACGAGGGCGAGCCCGCGCTCGTCGCAGGCGCGCAGGACCGCCGGCGCCTCCTCGAGCGGGAGGTCGGGCACGATCAGTCCGCTCGCGCCCGCGTCGAGCAGCGCGTCCGCGAAGCGCTCGAGCCCTCGGGCGAGGATTGGGTTCGCGTAGCACATGACCACCACCGGGACTCCCTCCTCCGCGATCGGGCGGGCGACCTCAATCAGGACATCGGGCAGCCTCACCCCGGCCCTTAGCGCCACCGTGGCGGCGGCGTGGATCACCGGACCGTCGGCGAGGGGATCGGAGAAAGGGACGCCCAACTCGATCAGGTCCGCGCCGGCGCGCACGTACGCGAGACCGATTCGCCGGGACGTGTCGAGGTCGGGGAAGCCGCCCATCAGGTAAGGCATCAGCGCCGCCCGCCGGCCGTTCGCGCGGGCCGACGCGAACGCCTCGGCGATCCGCTCGAGCCCGGTCAACGCGGTGCCACTCGGCCGAGGTGATCGAGCGCCTCGGAGAGGTCCTTGTCGCCGCGGCCGGACAGGCAGACGAGGTCGAGCTCGCTCGGTCCGTGGGCGAGCGCCCAAGCGATCGCGTGTGAGCTCTCGAGGGCCGGGATGATCCCCTCGAGGCGCGCGGTGAGCGCGAACGCATCGAGGGCCTCCCGGTCGGTGATCGCGTCGTATCGCGCCCGGCCCGTGTCGCGCAGCCAGGCGTGCTCGGGCCCCGTGCCCGGGTAGTCCAGACCCGCCGAGATCGAGTGCGCCTCGAGGATCTGGCCGTCTTCGTCCTGCATGATCGCCGAGAAGGCGCCGTGCAGGACGCCCGGCAGCCCGGCGGCGGTCAGAGGCGCGCCGTGACGGCCCGTCTCGATCCCCTCGCCCGCGGCCTCGACCCCGACGAGCTCGACCTCATCGTCGGCCACGAACGGAATGAAGATGCCGATCGAGTTCGAGCCGCCACCGACGCACGCGATCACGCGCTGGGGCAGACGGCCCGTCCGCTCGAGCACCTGCGCCCGCGCCTCGTCGCCGATCACGCGCTGGAGATCACGCACGAGCGCCGGATACGGCGCGGGGCCGACGCACGACCCGATGATGTAGTGCGTCGTCTCGACGTTGGTCACCCAGTCGCGAATGGCGGCCGAGACCGCCTCCTTGAGCGTGCGCGCGCCGGCCTCGACGGGCTCGACCCGCGCGCCGAGCAGTCCCATCCGCTGGACGTTCGGCTGCTGCCGGCGCATGTCCTCGGTGCCCATGTAGACGATGCACTCGAGGTCGAGCAGCGCGCACGCCGTGGCGGCGGCGACGCCGTGCATGCCTGCCCCGGTCTCGGCGATGATCCGTCGCTTGCCCATCCGCTTGGCCAGGAGCGCCTGGCCGATCGCGTTGTTGATCTTGTGTGCGCCGGTGTGGTTGAGGTCCTCGCGCTTGAGGAAGATCGGATGGCCGGCGGCCTCGCTCAGGCGCTGGGCTTCGTAGAGCGGCGAAGGACGGCCGACGAAGTCGCGCAGAAGCGCGTCGAGCTCCGCCCGAAAATCTGGATCGTCGCGGGCCGAGACCCAAGCGTCCTCGAGCTCGGCGAGGGCGGGCATCAGCGTCTCGGGCACGTACTGGCCGCCGTAGGGGCCGAAGCGGTGCTCGACGGCGTTCATCGCGCCGCGCTCGGGATCTCCACCGGCTGGGCGGCGCGCACGGCGGTGGCGAACGCTTGCAGCTTCTCGGGGTCCTTGCGGCCGGGGGCCAGCTCGACCCCGCTGGCCACGTCGACGGCGAACGGCCGGACGGCGGCGATCGCCTCGGCCACGTTGTCGGAGTTGAGCCCACCGGACAAGATCATCGGGATCCGGCGGTTGCGGGGTAGGCGGGGGCGAACGCCATCCGCCCGGGCGAGCTCCCAGGAGAAGGTCTCGCCTGTACCCCCGGGAACCGCAGCGGAGTAGCTATCGAGCAGGTGGTAGTCGGTATGAAACGAGGCCAATGCCTGGACGTCCGCGCGGCTGCGGACGCGCGCCGCCTTAATCACCTTGCAGCCCGTGCGGCGCGCCGCCTCGGCGCAGTAGGCGGGACCCTCGTCGCCGTGGAGCTGGAGCATCGTGAGCCCGACCGTCTCGGCGGTCGCCGCCACGTGGTCGAGGGTGGCGTTGACGAACACCCCGGCCACCTCAACCCTGCGCTTGACCGCCCCGGCGATCTCGGCCGCGGTGTCGAACTCGCAGCGGCGGGGCGAGCCCGGCCAGAAGATCAGCCCGATCGCCCACGCGCCGGCGGCGAGCGCCCGCTGGGCGTCGTCAAGGTCGGTGATCCCGCAAAACTTGATCTCGGTCACGGGACCAATCGTAGGTCGGCGCGATTCATTCACGTCTGGTCAGGGCGCGAGTGGCCGCCTCGATGTCGGGTGAGCGCATCAGCGCCTCGCCGATCAGCACGCCGTTCACCCCGGCCGCTTCGAGCTCGTCGAGCTGGTCGCGACGGCCGAAACCCGACTCTGAGACGACGAGCGCTCGATCCCCGACGCGCGCGAGGAGTTCGAACGTGCGCCGGATGTCCACCTGCAGCGTCTTCAGGTCGCGGTTGTTGATTCCGATAACCGGGACAGCGAGCTCGAGCGCCACCTCGAGCTCGCGCTCGTCGTGCACCTCGACGAGCGCGCTCAGCCCGAGACCGACCGCCTCGGAGTGCAGCGCGGAAAGCTCGTCGGCGGAGAGCGCGGCGACGATGAGCAGGATCGCGTCGGCGCCGGCCGCGGACGCCTCGTGGATCTGGTAGGGATCGACGACGAAGTCCTTGCGCAGGAGTGGGAGCTGCGTGGCGCGCCGCGCCGCCCGCAGGTCGTCGAGCGAGCCGCCGAAGTTCGGGCCCTCGGTGAGGATCGAGAGAGCGGCCGCGCCGCCCCGCTCGTACGCGCCGACCACGTCCTCGAGGGCCAAGTCCTCACGGATCGGCCCGGCGGAGGGAGAGCGGCGCTTGTGCTCGGCGATCAGCGACAGTCCCGGGCTCGCGAGTGCCTCCCGGAACGGACGGACGTCGGCGGCGGCGGCCCGCTCCGCCACGACGATGTCCAGGGCGGGGAGCGGCGTCGCGGCTCGGCGCGCGGCCACCTCCTCGCGCGTCGCCGCGATGATCGGATCGAGCCGGTTCACGCCGCCAGCTCGCGGGTGCGCCGCACGAAGCGCTCGAGCGCGGCCGCGGCGGCGCCCTCGTCGATCGCCCGGAGCGCGGCCTGCACGCCACCGGCCAGCGTGTCCGCCCGACCCCCCGCGTAGATCGCCGCGCCGGCGTTGAGCGCGGCCAGGTCGCGCGACGCGCCGGGCTCGCCCGCGAAGATGGCCCGCGCGGTCGCGGCGTTCTGCGCCGGGTCGCCACCCGGGATGTCCCCGGCCGGCGCCCGCTCGAGCCCGACGTCCTCGGGGGAGAGCGAATAGCGGCGGAGCTCGCCCCCGATCACCTCGACCACGTGCGTCGGAGCGCAGATGCTGAGCTCGTCGAGCCCGTCCTCGCTCGAGACGAGCAGCGCGTGCGTGGTGCCGAGGAGCGCGAGCGCCCCCGCCATCGTGTCGAGGTACGCCGGGTCGGACACGCCGATCAGCTGGCGGGTCGCGCCGGCCGGATTGGTCAGTGGACCGAGGAAGTTGAAGATCGTCCGGACCGCGAGCTGGCGGCGGACCGGGATGACGTACCGGGTCGCCTGGTGGTGCGCCGGCGCGAACATGAATCCGAACCCGACCTCGTCGATGCACCGCGCGACCTGCTCGGGGCCGAGGTCGATGCGCGCGCCGAGCGCCTCGAGCACGTCGGCCGACCCGGACAGCCCGGTCGCCGAGCGGTTGCCGTGCTTGGCCACGGTGCAGCCGGCGCCGGCGGCGATCAGTGCAGCGGTAGTCGAGACGTTGAACGTCCGCCGCCCGCCTCCCGTTCCGGCCGTGTCGAGCAGGTCGTCGCTCGAGACCGGCACCTGCGCGGCCATCGCGCGCATCGTGCGGGCCAGACCCGCCAGCTCCTCAACGGTCTCGCCCTTCGTTCTGAGCGCGATCAGGAAGCCGGCGATCTGGACCTCTGAGGCGTTCCCGGCCATGATCTCCGACAGGACCGCGGCGCTCTCGTCGACGCTCAGGCTCTGGCCGGTGGCGAGCGCGTCGATCGCCCGCGTGAGCAGATCCGCCCCGCTTGTCATCGCGTCCGGGCCAGGAAGTTGGCCAACAGCTCCCGTCCCTGCTGGGTGAGGACCGACTCCGGGTGGAACTGCACTCCCTCAGCCGGGAGCTCGCGATGGCGCACGGCCATCACGACATCGCCACCGTGCGCGGTCGACTCGAAGCAGTCGGGCAGCGCCGGATCCACGACGAGCGAGTGGTAGCGACCGACCTCGAGCGGCTGGCGCAGGCCGCGGAAGATCGTGCGGCCGTCGTGCTCGATCGTCGTCGTCTTGCCGTGGACCGGTTCGTGCTGGACCACCTTGCCGCCCCAGGCCTGGACGAGCGCCTGGTGGCCGAGGCACACGCCCAGGGTGGGGATGTTGGCGACCGGGAACCGCCGCACCGCCTCGAGCGAGATGCCCGCCTCGTTGGGCGTGCACGGCCCGGGCGAGACGATCACCCGGTCGTAGCCGCGGATGAGCAGCTCGTCGACCGCGGCGTGGTCGTTGCGCACCACCTCGACGTCGGAACCCAGCTCCCCCAGGTACTGGACGAGGTTGTAGGTGAAGCTGTCGTAGTTGTCGAGGACGAGAACCCGCATCGGCGAGGAGCCGCATTCAGTCATTAACGCCAGGCAAACAGTAGGGCGCCGGGCCTTCACCCGTCAGGCGAGGTCCAATACGATGACCGCCGGGTAAGCGCAGGACCGAACAACGGGGGCAATTTCATGAGGACTGCTGATTTCGGCCGGCTGGTCGCCCCGGCCGTGTTCATGACGCTGGTGCTTGGGGCGTGCGGTGGCGGTGGAGGGTCGTCGAGCGCCACGAGCAGCTCGAGCGCCGCGAGCAGTTCGAGCGCCGCCGCCAGCTCGGGCGCCGCCAAGAGCACCACGAAGTCCGGCGTCGCTTCGCCGGGAACCGGACTGTCGGTCGGACAGACCGCGACCGTCACCTACACGCCACTTACGTCCTCGGGCAACGGCAAGGCGAGGACCTTGAAGATCACCGTCGCTTCGATCCGGACCGGCACGAGCGCCGATCTCAAGGCCCTCGATGTCTCAGGCGCCCCCAAGGGTGCGCTTCCGCAGTACGCGACCGTGACCGTGACCAATCTCGGCCCGCTCTCGATCGACGTGGACGGAACCTCTGACGCGATCCAGGGGATCGACCACGGCGGCAACCAGCAGGACCCGGTATCGATCATCGGCGATTTCCCGCCCTGTGAGCAGAACTCGTCGACCGCGCCGGTGGCCGTCGGCGCGAGCTTCCACACCTGCTTGACCTATCTGGTCTCGGGCGGAATCACCAAGGTCGGCTGGACCGGTACCGACGACTACACGACCTCGCCGGTGACCTGGTCGGGGTCCTGACGGGGCCAGGACGGCGGCGCCTGAAGGCGGCGCCTTAGCTGAACTCAGGCGCGCTCCATCCCGGGAGGATGTCCGGGAGGCCGTCGCTGACCC
>DATBYI010000338.1:0-9133 GCA_036513815.1 Solirubrobacteraceae bacterium | reverse complement strand
CCGGCGCCGTTGGCCAGGATGCCCACGTTGCCGTCGAGCTTCACGTAGGTCAGCCCGCGCTCCTTGGCCATCCGCTCCTGCGGATCCTCGCCCGAGAGGTCGCGCAGGTCGGCGTTGTCACCGTGGCGGAAGAGCGCGTTGTCGTCCAGGGTGACCTTGGCGTCGAGCGCTTTGACGTCGCGTTCGGGGGTGATGATGAGCGGGTTGACCTCGACCAGCGTTGCCTCCTCGCTGGTGAACACGTCATAGAGCTTGGCCAGCATGGCCCCCACCGGGCGCACCACATCGTCGTCGACGCCGGCCTCGAAGGCGAGCCGGCGGCCGTGAAAGTCCTGGAAGCCGAGCAGGGGATCGACATGGAGGTGAGCGATCGCGTCCGGGTCCTCGTCGGCCACCTGCTCGATGTCCATGCCCCCCTTGGTGGAGAGCATGACCAGCGGCGCCTTGGCCGACCGGTCGAACACCACAGAGGCGTAGTACTCAGAGGCGATCTGCGACGCGGCCTCGATCCACAGCTCGTGGACGGTGAGACCGCGAATGTCCATCCCGAGAATGGCGCGGGCGTGCTGCTCGGCCTCGGCGCGGTCGGCCGCGATCTTGATGCCGCCCAACTTGCCACGTCCACCAATCTGGACCTGCGCCTTGATCGCGCACGGATACCCCACCGCCTCGGCCGCGGCCACCGCGTCCTCGACGGTGCGGGCCGGCTGCCCGTTGGGCACGGGAACGCCATGACGCGCGAACAGTTGCTTTCCCTGGTACTCGAGCAGATCCATCCGCGGCTGGACTGTAGTAGGTCGGACAAGAAGGCGGCCGCGAGGCCGTTGGAGGCCTGGAAAAGCACTTTCCTTCGTTCCCATGGCATCATGGCCGCGCCATGGCGATCCCAAAGGACATCACGTTCGTCACGTTTGACGTGTACGGAACCCTGATTGATTGGGAGACCGGCGCGTATGACGCGTTCAGGGCCGAGGCCGAGCGCGACGGGTTCACGATCGAGCGCGATGAGCTGATCCCGTTGTTTTACGAGGTGCAGAAGCAGATCCAGGCCGGCTCCTATGAGCTCTACGCCGAGGTCCTGCGCCGCACGGCGGTCCAGATCGCTAAGACGCTCGGCTGGCCGCTCGAGCCGTCCCGGGCCGGTTTCCTGCCCGACTCGGTCCAGCGCTGGCCTCCGTTCAAGGAGACCAACCCGGTCCTCCAGAAGATCAAGAAGAAGTACAAGATCGGGTTGATTTCGAATATCGACGACAAGCTCCTCGGCCAGACCCGCCGCCACATCCCGCTCGACTTCGACCTCGTCGTCACCGCCCAGCAGGTGCGCTCCTACAAGCCCGATCCGGCGCACTTCGCCGAGTGCGAGCGGCGGATCGGCGGCAAGAAGGGCTGGGTCCACGTCGCGGCCAGCTACTACTACGACGTCGAGCCCTGCCTGAAGCGCAAGGTGCCCGTGGTCTGGGTCAACCGGGACAAAGAGACGCTCGAGTCCAACCAGAAGAAGCCGGACGCCGAGGTGGCCAGTCTGCGTGAGGCGGCCAAGCTCCTCGGCGTGTCGTAGCCGCACGAGTGCGAGCGCTCAGCGTCCACGCCGACCTGATCGTCTTCATCAGCCGGTACTGGCAGACGACGTGCATAGCGCTTCGGGCCGGCGACGAGGGGTTCGTGATCGATTCGCCGATCTATCCCGACGAGCTCGAGGCGGTGGCCGGTGTGCTCGAGCAGGCCGGCTTCCCGGTGTCGGGCCTGCTGGCCACGCACGCCGACTGGGATCACCTGCTCGGCCGTCTCGCCTTCCCGGATGCCTCGCTCGGGGTGGGTGAGAGCACCGCGCAGCGCCTCGCGGCCGAGCCGGGGGACGCCCAGCGTGAGCTCAAGCACTTCGACGAGGAGCAGTACGTGGACGACCGCGTCCCGCTCACGCTGGGCGGGATCCAGTCGCTCCCGGTGCCCGGGCGTCTTTCGCTCGGCTCGGCGCAGGGCGCCGCGCGCGAGCTCGAGCTGTACCCGGCCGACGGACACACCGCCGACGGCACCGCCTTCTTCATCCCGTGGCTGCAAACGCTCGTCTGCGGGGACTACCTCTCGCCGGTCGAGATCCCGTGGATCTCGCCGGGCGGCTCGGTCGACGCGTACGAGGCAACGCTCGAGCGACTACGGACCGTCATCGAGCAAGCCGAGACCGTCGTCCCCGGACACGGTCGGCCACTCGACAAGTCCGAGGCGCTGACGCTCCTCGACGAGGACGTGACCTACCTGCAGGCGCTTCGCTCCGACCGCGACCGCGCGGTGCTCCCGGCTGGCCGCCGGACGGGGGCACAGCGCCGGATTCACGCCCAGAACGTGGAGCAGCTGAAGCCGGCGCATTAATAGGCGGCCCTCTACCCTACGCCCGCATGGCGTTCTCGAGCCTCGCCACAATCGCGATCGCCGTGGGCTGCCTGGCGGTCGCCGTCGCGGTCGCCGCTGGCGTGCTGCTGATCTTCGGCCGCCGACGCCTGGCCGAACGTGCGCTCCCCGCCTTGCTCGTGGCGGTGGCGGCGGCGATCCTGCTCTCGTTCGCCACGGTGGCCGAGAGTGAGAGCGACCTGCAGCACCAGGCCCGTCTGACCCTCGCGCAGGCATCCGCAGCCGAGCGGACCGAGTTCGCCCGGACGGGGCGTTTCAGCCGGTCGGCGTTCCGTCTCGAGCGGCTGAACCGGGGCCTCGCGACCGAGATCAAGGTCGACGGGGCGACGGTGCTCGTACTCCGCGGGCCCGCCCGGGGAAGCGTCATCCTCCGCACGTCGCTCGGCCCGGGCACGCGCGCGCAGGCGACGCTCTATCCGCCCACGCCGTGACCACCACCGACACCGAGAGCGCTCGCCGCCGGTCGCGCCCACCCGCGCCCAGCGAGGGCGGCGAAGGATCGTCCCCGGACGGGCTCGGGCGTGCAGTGCGCTGGTCGCTGTGGGCGGCGCTGCCTTTCGCGCTCGCCTACCTGATCCTGATGGCGCACTCGCTCGGAGGCGCGATCACTTCGACCAACCTCGACGCCGACGCGGCATCGGCCCCGGTGATCAGTCAGCTGTTCGGCGCCGCGCCGGCGCACGCCAACGTCGTGTTGGGCGAGTTCGGCTGGTACGCGACGCTCCTGTTCGACCTCGGCACGAAGTGGCTCCCGTTCCACCGCCAGGTGTGGGAGGGAGCACCGTATGCCATGGGGCTCGCCGGCGCCGCCCTCGCGGCGTACTCCGTGTGGGAGGTGGCGGGCAGGTGGGCGGCCACGCTGACTGCGGTGCTGCTCATCTGCGCCTCGCCGGCGACCGTCCACCTGCTCCTCTCGACCACGCAGCACGGACCTGACTGGTTCTGCCTGGCGCTGTTGGGGGCCTGGCTGGTCCTACTCGAAAGGCGCGCCGACAGCCTCCACTGGTCGCTGCTCGCGGCCCTCGTCCTCGTGACCGGAACGATCGTCGGCGTCAACGCGGGCTCCGACGTTCTCGTCACCGTGGCCGCGGTGGCGCCGTTCGGGCTCGCGCTGATCTCGGCCGCGCTGCTCGTCCCGGGGCGCCAGAGCAAGCGAGCACTATGGGCGGGAATGGCGACGCTGGTGACGGTCGCGGTCGCCTGGGCGGTGACCGCGGCCGTCATGTCGGCGCTCGCGGTCGCGCCCGAGCCGGGCCTGCACACGAACAAGATCACGGTCGGGGCCAAGACCGCGACGAACTTCAAGCTGTGGTGGAAGTCGATCGCGGTGCTCGGGAACGGCGACTTCTTCCACCGGTCGCTGACGCCGGGGACTGCGCTCGCGTTCGTGTGCGGCGTGCTCAGCATCGCCGCGGTCGCGTCGCTCCCGTGGCTCGTCTGGCGCGGGCTGCGACGCCGCACGGCCGTCACCGATCCGCCCGGCGATTCGCCCGCGGATCCGCCCGCCGATCCGGTCGCCAATCCGGTCGCCGCCACGAAGGCGTTCTACGTGTTCTGGTCCTCATCGGCCGTGCTGCTCACGCTCGCGTTCCTGTTCAGCGCCGCGCCGGTCGACATCGGCGCCGACCGGTACCTGGTCGGTTTGCTCTACGCGGCCGCCGCCGTCGTTCCGGCCGCTGCGGCGGGGCACCTTCGCGCGGAGTTCGTGGTGCTGATCGGGACGTGCCTCTTCGCGCTCGGGGGCATCGTCTCCCTGGCCGACGGCGCGACGAGCCGAGGCCGCGCGTTCCACCCGCCGCCGATCAACGCGGGCCAAGCGCAGCGCATCGCCCGGATCGCCGCGGAGCATCACCTCACCCTCGGATATTCCGGGTACTGGGAGGCCGCGCCGGTCACGTGGGCCACCTCGTTCCGCGTGCAGGTGTATCCGGTTTCCGTCTGCAACCAGGGCGCGAACCTGTGCCGGTTCGACCTTCACTTCATCTCGAGCTGGTATGAGCCGCGCCCCCACGTCGGCAGCTTCCTGCTCGTCGATGACCGCACAAGCGAGAGCGTCACCGCACCGACGCCCGATCTCGGCCGTCCCTCCGCCGTGTACCGGATCGGCCCGATCAAGATGTACGCCTACCCGTACGACCTCGCGACGAAGATGAAGGTCACGTGAGGCCGGCGCCCGGACCGCCAAATTCGCCCCGCCTGCTGGATAATCTCGCCGGGGGAGGTCCTAACGAGCCTTCGACGGGACCGACGCACGCGTGTGCGTCAACGCGACCCGGAGTGGCGAGAACGACGAATGCCTGAAACCCCCTCCACCCCCTCCAACTCCATGCTGGAGCTCGCCGGCACCGGGATCAGGATGCGGGCCGGCCGGGTCGGCTCGTTCACATCCGACCGGCAACGCAGCGTGCTCGCGGTGGCGGCGGCGTCGATCGGCTTCGTGATCGCGTGGTACCTCATCCACCACGGCTGGTATCGGCTCGACCGCCAGTGGGACACCCGCGAGTACGCCAAGTACGCGAACTACATCGTCGGCCGCGGGTTGTTCCCGTACCGCGACTTCTCGGTCGAGTACCCGCCGCTCGCGCTCCCGATCTTCGTCCTCCCGCGGCTCTTGGCCGGCCACTCGTTCTCGGGCTACATGGAGGCATTCGAGCTGATGATGGCCGTGTGCGGCGTGATCACGGCCGGGCTGTCCGCCTTCCTGCTGGCGGCGCAGCGGGTCAGCACCCGGCAGCTCGTATGCGGCGTGGCGCTGATCGCGTTCTCGCCGGTACTGCTTGGAGCGGTGTTCTTGTCGCGCTATGACCTGTTCCCGACGATGCTCACGATCGCCGCCCTGACCGCGCTCTACTTCGGTCGGAATCGGACCGCGTTCCTGCTCCTCGGCCTCGGTACGGCGGCCAAGGCGTTCCCGATCGTGATCCTCCCGATCGCGTTGGTGTACCTGTGGCGTCGGGAGGGCCGGCGGGTTGCGCTCTGGTGCCTCGCCGTGTTCGCGGCGGTCGTCCTCGTCTGCTTCCTGCCGTTCTTCGTGGTGGCCCCGCACGGGGTGTGGTGGGCCATCCACGGCCAGGAGAACCGGCCGCTCCAGCTCGAGAGCGTCGGCGCCGCCGTGTTCCTCGCCGCGCACCAGCTGATCGGGCTGCACCTCTCCTACTACTTCACGCATAGCTCGGACAACCTCGACGGCCACGTCCCAATGGCGTTCGCCGGCGTCATGAGCATCATGCAGCTCCTGGCGCTGGTGGTCGTGTGGGTCCTCTACGCCCTTGGTCCAGACAGCCGGGCGCGCGTGCTCAGCGCATCCGCCGCGGCCGTGTGCGCGTTCATCATCTTCGACCGCGTGCTCTCGCCGCAGTACCTGATCTGGCTGGCGCCGCTCGTGGCAGTGCTGCGCGGACGGCGTGGACTGGCCGCGGTGGCGCTGCTCGCCTGCGCCATGTCGATGACGCAGATCTACTACCCGCTCCACTTCGACCCGTTGAAGACGTTCGAGCCGCTCGAATCGTGGGCGGTGGTGGGACGGGATCTCGTGCTCGTCGCGCTGTTCGCGACGCTCGCCTGGCCGGACCGAGGGTTGGCGTGGCCGAAACGACTGCCGGCGTGGCGTGCGCGGCGCCTTATTCGCTCGCCGAGCTGATCACCGCGAGCGTGTCGCCCGAGGCCACCGACGCGCCGACGGCGATCGGCAGCTCGGACACGACCCCGGTCTTGTGAGCGGTGATCTCGTTCTCCATCTTCATAGCCTCGATCACGGCTACGAGCGCGCCCTCCTCGACCGCCGCGCCCTGTTCGACCGCCACCTTCAGCACCGTTCCCTGGAGCGGCGAGGACAGGGTGTCGCCGCCGCCACCACCACCGCTGCGACCCGAACGCTCGCTTCGGCGGGGAGCACGCCGGCTCGCCGGGGCCGCGTCGTGCGACGCCGAGGCGCCGTTCAGTGCTCCTGCGTCGACCGGCGCGCCGATCACCTTGACGTCGAAGCGCTTGCCCGACACCTCGACCGTGTAGGTCTGCTCCACGCTCGCGCCGGCCTCGTCCTCGCCACCGGCACCCTCCGGCTTCGGGAACGCGAGCTCCTTGAGCCACGCCCGATCCTCGATCAGGTCGCGGCACGTCTCGGCGTCGTGCCACTGGCGCGTCTGCAGGAGCGCCGTGTGGAAGGGCAGGAGCGTCTTGAGCTCGCCGATCTCGTACTCGCCGAGCGCCCGGAGCATCCGCGCCGTGGCCTGCTCGCGGTCGACGTCCCACACGATCAGCTTGGCCACCATCGGGTCGTACATGGGCGAGATCTCCGAGCCCGCCTCGACGCCTGAGTCGACGCGCACTCCTGGCCCGGCCGGCTCGCGATACGCGCCAATCGAACCGGGCGCCGGCGCGAAGTTCTTCGACGCGTCCTCGGCATTGATCCGGCACTCGATCGCGTGCCCTCGTAGCTGTAGATCGTCCTGCGTGATCGAGAGCGGCTCACCCGCGGCCGCTCGGATGCCCTCCTTGACGATGTCGATCCCCGTGACCATCTCGGTCACGCAGTGCTCGACTTGGACGCGCGTGTTCATCTCAAGGAAGAAGTACTCGCCGTCCTGGAGCAGCCCCTCGATTGTGCCCGCTCCGGTGTAGTTGACGGCCGCCGCAGCCTCGGTGGCGATCTTCCCGATCCGGGCCCGCAGCTCCTGATCCACGGCCGGCGCCGGCGCCTCCTCGATCAGCTTCTGGTGACGGCGCTGCACCGAGCAGTCGCGCTCGCCGAGATGGATCACGTTGCCGTGCGTGTCGGCCAGCACCTGGACCTCGACGTGGCGCGGATCCGGGAGGTAGCGCTCGAGATACACGGTGGCGTCGCCGAAGAACTTCTCGCCCTCGCGCGCGGCCCCCTCGAACGCGTCCTTCAGCTTGGACTCGTCGAGCGCCACCCGGAAGCCTTTGCCGCCACCGCCGCCCGCAGCCTTGACCGCCACCGGATAACCGATCGTCTCCTCGATCACCTTCTGGGCGTCCTCGATGCTCGCCACCGGCTCCGTCGTGCCCGGCACGATCGGTACCCCGGCCTTGGCCATCAACTCGCGGGCACGGGTCTTCGAGCCCATCGCCTCGATCGCCGAGGCGGGCGGGCCGATGAACGTGATCCCGGCCTCCTCGAGGGCGGCGGCGAACGATGCGTTCTCGGCCAGGAAGCCGTACCCGGGATGGACGGCCTCGGCGCCCGAGCGCTTCACCGCATCGATGATCTTGTCGATGGCCAGGTAGCTCTCGGTGGCCGGGCCGGGCCCGAGTAGATAGGCCTCGCCGGCGCGCTTGACGTGCACGGCGTCGCGGTCGAGCTCGGAGTAGACGGCCACCGTCTCGATCCCCAGCTCCTCGCAGGCGCGCATGACGCGGACGGCGATCTCGCCACGGTTGGCGATGAGAATCTTGGAGAACATGCGGCGCGCCACTTTAGAGGGTATGGGCAAAAATCGGCGGCGCTTACGGGCCTTATCCGGACCGCTTTCAGGCGTCCCGACCGTTCGGTAGGGGCCGATCACACGCCCGCAACACCGGCAGCATTAGGTACGGATAGGTTTCGTCGCGGTCCTCATCCTCGGCAGTGGGACAAGGAGTAGTTGAGCGAGCCGACCTAGGCGACGGGGCGCGCCGGAATGCGCGCGCCGACCAGTGCCCGGTCGGCGGCGCGGCGCGGCGTTCGGTCATCCAACGGCCATCCTAGGTCGCATGAGCGCGGCTTCGTGGTCGAGCAGGAAGCGCTTACGCTCGAGGCCTCCGGCGTACCCGGTCAGGTCGCCACCCGCGCCGATCACGCGATGGCACGGGACGATGATCGAGATCGGATTGCGTCCGTTGGCCAGGCCGACTGCCCGCGCGGCCGACGGCCGCCCGAGCTTGCGCGCGAGCTCTCCGTACGTGGCGGTGGCGCCGTAGGGGATCTCGAGCAGGCTCCGCCAGACGCTTTGGAAGAAGGCACTCCCGCCGCGCATCTCCAGCGGGATGTCGAACTGGAGGCGCTCGCCGGCGAAGTACTCCTCGAGCTGGTCGCGCACCCGCGCGAATGGCTCCTGCGCCCGCCGCGCGTCGCGCACGACCTCGGCCGCATGGCAACGGGGGGCGGTGTACAGACCGGTCAGGCGCTCCTCGTCGCCGCACAAGAGCAGCGTCCCGATCGGACTCTCAAGCTGGGTATAGAGCATGTCGTTCATGCTCGTTAGAACGCGCGGCGACGCACCGGCGTGAGACTAAGCGCCGAGTCGGATTGTCGGCGGCGCCTGACGGCGGCGCCTCAGTGCGCGCTGACGATCATCCCGGCCGCCACCGTGTCGTTGCTCGCCTCGTCGATCAGGATGAAGCTGCCGGTGGTGCGGTTGCCCGCGTACGGGTCGGTCATCAGGGGAGCGCCGGTGCGCAGACGGACCCGCCCGATCTCGTTCAGCGCGAGCTCCGCCGCCGGCTCATGCTCGAGCCCGTTGATCTCGACGCGGTAGTCGAGCTCCTCGATCCGGGCGCGGGTGGTGCGCGTGGTGTGCTTGATCACGAGGCGCGCGCCCGGGCGCAGCGGCGTCTCGCCCATCCAGCACACCATGGCATCGACCTCGCGGGCGGCCACGGGGGGGTCGTCGGCCTCGACGAGCATGTCGCCGCGGGAGATATCGACGTCGTCCTTCACCCGCACGGTCACGGACATGGTCGGGAACGCGGTCTCGACCGGACCGTCGAACGTCTCGATCGATTCGAT
>DATBYI010000337.1:0-8215 GCA_036513815.1 Solirubrobacteraceae bacterium | reverse complement strand
CCGAGGGCGGCCAGCTCCGTCAGCCGTGCGACATGGGTCGCAGGAGGACCGATGATGCAGAAGCGCTCGACGACCTCGTCGGGAACGAACTCAGTATCCGGGTTGCCGGCTCGCCCGTGCTCGTTGTAGTCGTATCCCTGGCGTCCTGCGATGTAGTCGGTCAGGCTCCTCGGCACCGCGCGACCCTCACCCCCATACCGGGCCACGAGGTCCGCAACATGGTTTCCGACCATCCCGCCGAACCAGCGGCATTGATCGAGTGCGTGTGCACGTCCGGTATCGCTGCCGTCGGTCACATAGGCGGGCGCCGCGACGCACATGGTCAGAGCGTCCGGATCACGGCCGGCCGCTGCCGCAGCGGCTCGCACCGCTTGGATGCTCCATGCCGCGATGTCGGGATCGGCGAGCTGGAGTATGTAACCGTCCCCCACCTCGCCGGCGACCTTCAGCGCCTTGGGGCCGTAAGCCGCCACCCAGATCGGCAACCTGCTGTCTGGATTCCACGGAAAGCGCAGGGTGCTGCCCTTGTATTGCACCGTTCCCCCGTTGGCGAGGCCGCGAACCACCTCGACACAGGCGCGTAGGTCAGCGAGGTTCACCGGCTTGCCGTTGATGGTCCGTACCGCGGAGTCGCCGCGGCCGATGCCGCACACGGTGCGGTTGCCATACATCTCATTCAAGGTGGCGAACAGCGAGGCGGTGACGGTCCAATCACGCGTCGCCGGATTGGTCACCATCGGCCCGACAGTCAATCGGTGCGTGGCATCCAGGATCCGGCTGAAGATCACGAACGGCTCTTCCCACAGTAAGTGGGAGTCGAACGCCCACATGTTCGTGAAACCGTATGTCTCGGCCCTCCGGGCGAGCTCGATCACGCGCGCCGCCGGCGGGTTGGTTTGGAGGACGACTCCGAAGTTCATGACTAAACGACTCCCTTTGACATCATTTGCGCCGCTCTCGCAAGCACCGAGTCCACCGTCCTCCCATACGCATCGATCGCGACCCTCAGGGCCTCCTCACGCGAGTCCTCGATGGAGGCGTGCGAGATGGGCGGGTCAGACTGGGCGAAGATCATCGCCGTCGGCACGACCCGGCCGATCTCGGTCGCGTCGTGAAGTGGCCCGCTCGGGATCGGGTCCCCTGGGTCGCCGCCTGCTTCGTGCACGCTCGTCCGCGCGAGCTCGACCAATGCCCGGTCGAACGGAGTCGGGGCCGCGCGGAAGACATCACGCTCTTGGATGGTGCAGTCGAACTCGTCGGCGGCGCTGTGGCACGCCTCCCTTGCCTCGGCGAACATCGCCGCGAGCTCGTTCGGGTCGAGGTGCCGCTGGTCGAGCTGCATCTCGGTGCGACCGGCGACCGCCGTGATGACGCCGGGAACGGAGTGCATCCGCCCTACCGTGCCGACGCCGCCGTGGTTAATTGCGCTCTGACGTATCTCGAGCGCCGCGCGCGCTGCGGCGGCGAGCGAGTCCTGACGCAGTCGCATCGGCGTCGATCCGGCATGCGCCGCTTGACCGATGAAGGTCACCAGGTGCCGCTCGACCCCAACCGTCCCGCTCACGGCGCAGGCCAGTCGGCCGCCGTCGAGCAGCACCGGCCCCTGCTCGATGTGGAGCTCGAGATACGCAACGGCTCCTTTGAGCCGTCGCGCCGCGGCGGGCGCGTGGTCGAGGTCGACCCCGCATGACGAGAGCGCGTCGACCAACCTGACGCCCTCCGCATCAAGCAGGTCGCGGACCTCGTCGGGATCGAGCGTCCCGGCGCACGCCGACGACCCGAGGAGACTGCGGCCGAACCGCGCTCCCTCCTCGTCCGCCCAGTCGACGAAACGAACGCCGATCGGAGGCGTCATGCCGCGGGCCAGCTGCCGAATCGTCTCGAGCGCGGTCATCAGGCCGAGGGCGCCGTCGAGCCAGCCGCCGTCGGGTACAGCGTCGATGTGCGATCCGACGACGATGAAGCGTTCATCGACGCCGTCGACGCTTGCCCAAAGGTTCCCGGCCTCGTCGCGCTCCGGCTCGAGACCTGTGTCGGCGAGCTTCGAGGTGAGCCAAGCCCGCGCGTCAACCCACTGCGGGCTCCATGCAAGTCGCTTAGCTCCCGCGAATCGCCCGCCACTCTGGCTTGCGAGCTCGTCGAGGTCGGCGATCACAGCCTGCGGGTCGAGTCGTAGCTCGCTCACGCCGCGACCTCTATCGACGCCCCAAGCGTCCGCGGGACGAAGCGACCGTGGCCAGGCTCGGTCTTGATCTCACCCCGGTCGTATACGAGCGTCCCGCGCGAGAACGTGTGCCGCACGCTCGCACTCGCGGTCTCGCCTTCGTAGAGGTCGTAGTCGACGTTCATGAACGACGTGGCCTTACCGTACGGGCGAGGTGCCGCCGGGTCGAGCACGACGACGTCGGCGTCCTTCCCCGGTGCGAGGGCGCCCTTGTCCCGCAGACCGAAGCGCCGGGCGATCGTCGTGCTGGTCAGGTCGACGAGCTGCGAGCGCGTGATCCGTCCCGAGACGACGCCTTCGTCCCATAGCTTCGTCAGGCGGTGCTGGATCAGCGCGAGGCCGTTCGGCACGAGGCTGAAATCGTCGAGACCGCGGGACTTCTGCTGGTCGTTGAACGGGCAATGGTCGGTCGAGACGCTCTCGATGACACCCCGCCGCAGATAGCCCCACAACGGCTCGTGGTTCGAGATGTCGCGGAGCGGCGGCGAGCAGATGTAGCGGCACCCCTCTACGCCAGGGCGCCGAAGATCGTCGATGCCGTTGATCAGGTACTGAAAGCACGTCTCGCCGGTGACGGCCGCGCCCCGCCGTTGCGCGGCCTCGATCTCTGCCGCCGCGGCGGCGCAGGTGACATGGACGACAAACAGGGGAGCGCCGACGTGCTCGGCGATCGTGGCGGCGCGCCCGGTGGCCTCCGCCTCGACGTACTCGGGTCGCGTCAGCGCATGGTTGATCGCGGAGGTGTCGCCGCGCGCGAGCGCGCGCTTGACCAGCAGGTCGACGATGTCGCCGTTCTCGGCGTGCACCATCGTCAGCGCTTCGAGGTCTCGGGCACGCTCCATGCAGGCCGCGAGCTCGTCGTCGCGGACCATCAGGGCTCCCTTGTAGGCCATGAACAGCTTGAACGAGCAGACGCCGGCCTCCGACACCGCGACCATGTCCTCGAGGACCGGATCGCTGGCGTTGGTGATCGCCATGTGAAAGCCGTAGTCCACATGCGCGGCGCCGTCGGCCCGACCGCGCCACTCCTCCAGCGTCGACCGGAGATCGTCGGGGTGCTGCTGGATCGCAAAGTCGACGAGGCAAGTCACTCCGCCTGCAGCGGCAGCCTGCGTGCCGGTGTTGTAGTCGTCGGACGACATCGTGCCCATGAACGGCATCGACAGGTGGGTGTGGTTGTCGATCAGGCCCGGCAGCACGAAGCACCCCGTGGCGTCCACGACGTCTGCTCCCTCCGGGACGACGGCACGACCGACGGCGGCGATCTTCTCCCCGTCGATCAGGACGTCGCCCACGAACTCGCCATCGGCCGCAACGACCGTTCCGTTAGCGATCAGGGTGTTCTGAGTCATGCCTCGCCTCCTTGGTCGATTCGACCGTTACGAGCATGCCCCTGGGATCCCCTTGTAGCCCACGCTTGTCGCCCTTGCTCCAGAAGCGTTCCGGACCGGCCGTTGTAAGCGGACGACGGGTCTCGAACCCGCGACCTTCGGCTTGGGAAGCCGACGGTCTGGGCTGAAATCGCCCTGCTAATCCTTGATGTTGAGCGCGGAGATGAGACCACGATGCGACCTTCATCTCAGCCTATCGCCGCCCGGATGAACTCGGAAGACCGGTGGAGCGCCTGGCTGTAGTGCTCGGCCTGCACGTTGATCGAATGACCGGCGATCGCCGCCACGTCGTCGGTGTTGGCGCCGGCGGCGATCAGGTGCGTCTCCCAAGCCGGACGGCGATCTGGGCGTTCGACAGTCCCTCAGCCTCGCGGAAATGCCGGGCCATCGCCACCGCCCGGCCACGCTCTGCCACACGGTCATACGCGGGCGAGGGTCGATTGGAGGCCATGTATCCAGGTATTGCGAAACGTCGACGTCGTCCCTGCTGGACCGACGTGGCCGATTTCGCCCACGGCGACTCCGGATGCCGGTCCGGCTTCCGCATCGTCGTGGGTGTTCGGTAGCCGGCTTTGGACCTCGCGACGCTCTTGCAGCTCGTCCTTAAAGGAAGCGACGCTTCGTTTGCAGACCGGCCGCGAACGGAGCCATGAGCTAGCACCGCGGTCAGCGACGGTCGACTTCCGCTCCGCCTCCCGAACGAGGAGCGACACGACCCGACCCGGGATCAGCGGTGGAAATCGTCCGTTCCAGGAGGCAGCCCGAGACCGGCGTGCACTTCTGCTCCGACCGGATCGTTAGCAGCGATCTTGCAAGCAGTCGGCGGGTCGGCGTGCGCGCAATTGGCGACAAGCACGTCCCTGGTGAAGGCCGGGTCGACACCCGCATTCGTGTTGGCGCGGGTATCGCCGCTGGCGGCGGCGTGGCTGCCTGTGTCCGAAGACAGCGGTCCAGGCGGTGCCGCCGAGGCTGCTGCTCTTGTGCTTGCTACTCGGGAGTTCGTGTAACGGTGGAGGGCTGATGGAGGCGGCCGTCAGATCGGCGCCGCCGGAGTGCTGCATCGCCGGGGCGGACGAGCAGCCTTGGCCGGGTCGGTCAGCGCGGGCTGGTGGCGTTCCAACTCGCAACTCTCGCCGCCTCGTCGCCAGACTTCCGATCCAGTGGGCGCGAACAGCCGAGAAGCGGGACGGCCGGCTCTGATCTGAGCACGCCGAGCGCCCTGAGCGGCTCCCTCCGAGAAACGAATCAGTCCGTCGCGTCGGTTGCGATTTATGAGAACGGTTTTCACGGCTCCACCCGGCGCCGATCCGTACATCAGTTGCGCCGCCAAGCAGCTCGGCGTGGCTGAGCACCGTCGGGGGCCGCTCGTCGGCCGCCAGGGGGTTATCGAGGTCGGCGCCGGACACGGTCCGAACACTTTCTCAACTAACCAGCGGGTCGAGCAGGCGGTCCCGGTGGAACCCGAGCCGGACCACCATCACGGGCTGGAGCCGTCACCTACACGCATCATCACGATGAAGGACATCGCTGCCGGCGCTCGACGCAGCGACACGCTCTCGCCAAGCTGTGCAGTCGGTCCGCCGATTCGACGAGTCGACCGGAGCGCGTCCAGTCCGCGTCCACCTCTTGACCAGAGCAAGCACCATCAGACGGCTGTAAACATCCTTATCTCGCGCCTTCAAACGGGAGCGAGTGCGTTCACAGCTGACCACGGTGCGCTTGAAGGCGCGGCGAGCGATCAGGACCGGTAGCGGGGTAGCCACCTGGTGCGGTCGATGGCCTGGTCGATTTGGTCATCAGTGAGCGCGGGCGCGACGGCATCGGCGACTGCGGTCTTGGCGACGGCGCTAGCCACGACTCGCGCGGTGTCGGGGAGCTGGGCGTGGTCGGGCAGCAGGGTCCCGTGCGGGTCGCGGCGGATTGTGGCGGCGTCACCGACGGCGGTGGCGGCCGCGGTAATCATGGCGTCGGTGACGCGAGTTGCGCGCACGGCGGTCACGGCTAGGCCGACGCCGGGGAAGATGTATATGTTGTTGCATTGGCCGACGGGGATGCTGGTGCCGCCGACCTGCATCGGTGCGAACGGGGATCCAGTGGCCACGAGAGCGCGGCCTTCGGTCCAGTCGGCCAGATCCTGTGGCCGCGCCTCGCTGCGGCTCGTCGGATTGGACAGCGGCATAATGATCGGACGTTTCGCGTGTGCGGCCATACGGCGGACGACCTCTTCGGTGAAGGCACCGGTCGCGGTCGACAGGCCGACGAGTGCAGTGGGGTGCGCAGCGTCGATGGCATCGATGAGGTCGGCCGGTCGGCCAGGTTCCCCGCTGGGCACGGCGGCCGGCGGCTGGGCGAGGCGGCGCTGCGCGGGGTCGAGGTCCGGGCGGTCCGTGGTGAGGAGGCCTTTGCTGTTGAGCACGTAGATCCTGGCGCGGGCGTCCTGCTCGGAAAGGCCGTCGGCCACCATCGACCGCACGACCTGCTCGCAGACTCCGATCCCAGCCGATCCGGCACCGAGCATCACCACGGTCTGGTCGCGCATCCGCAACTCGTTGGCAGCCGCGCCAGCGGAGAGCGCCGCCAGGACAACCGCAGCGGTGCCCTGGATGTCATCGTTGAAGGTGAGCATCTGGTCGCGGTAGCGCTCCAGGATCGGTAGGGCATGCGGGGTTGCGAAGTCCTCCCATTGCAGCAGCACGTCGGGCAGTTCGGCTCGCAGGGCCTGGACGAACCGGTCGATGAACTCGTCATACTCCGCACCGCGGATACGGCGGTGGCGCCAGCCGAGGTACAGGGGGTCGTCGAGGAGCTCGGCGTTGTCGGTGCCGACGTCGAGGAGGACCGGCAGGGTGCGCGCAGGGTCGATGCCACCTAGCGCCGTGTATAGCGAAAGCTTGCCGATCGGGATGCCCATGCCGCCGATACCCAGGTCTCCTAGGCCGAGAATCCGTTGCCCGTCGGTCACGACGATGGCATCGACTTCGCGCCGAGGCCGGTTGCGCAGGATCTCTCCGATACGGTCGCGGTCGGGATAGGCGATGAAAAGCCCGCGCGGACGGCGATAGATCTCGCTGAACCGCTGGCAGGCCAGCCCGACGGTCGGGGTGTAGAGGATCGGCAGCATCTCCTCGGTGTGGTCGGACACCAGCCGATAGAACAGCGTCTCGTTAGTGTCCTGCAGCGCGCGCAGGTTAATGTGCCGGGCGACGTCCGTTGACTGCTCCTGGTAGGCCTGGAACCTGCGTTGCACCTGCTGGTCCAGCGTCTCGACCACGTCTGGCAGCAGGCCACGCAAGCCCAGCTGTGAGCGTTCCTCCTCGGAGAAGGCGGTGCCCTTGTTCCTCAGCGGGTCCTCCATCACTCCCATACCGGGATGCTGGTCGACGCTCATGACCTGTTCCGCTCCTTCCGGACGCGACCGCCCGGCTTTGACCGTGCGATGTTGCGCCGTGTCATCCTACCCTGCCGCTGTCCGCTGAGCAGCCGCAGGCTTTCCCGTCGAGGACGTCATTCTCTCCACCGAGGGAGACGACTCGACAAAGATCTGCATGCCGCGATTGGTCCGTGCAGTCCTCTTATCCGAGTTCGGCGCGCCTGGCGGTCCAGTAAACGACGGTCACCAAGTTCGGCGCGCCTGGCGGTCCAGTAAACGACGGTCACCGACTCCTCTTGTGCTGGGGTGTAGAGTGGATGTGTCAGCTCGCCTTAAAGCCTCGGCGAGCGATGTTTTTCCGGCTTCAGCTGTCGGTCGGTGTGGGCGTCGATCGTGTAGCGGTTTGCGCCGTGATCCGCGCGTTAGGAGCCGCACCATGCGTCCTGTCACCGAAGCATCTGATCTGCCCCCGCGGGACAGGAGTTCGGGGGTGCGCGATGAGTGAGTCATCCCGCCGTAACGAGCATGTAGCCGCCGGGCCGGGGAATGACGCCGGCGGAGCGGCGCGGGGCCGGGCGCTGCTGGAGCGTATGGACCGGTTGCCGGGGTGGCCGCTGTCCCGCTTCGCCCTTGTCGTGCTGGGGCTGGCGTACTTCTTCGTCTTCTACGACATCACCGACATCGGCTTCGGGTTGCCGGCGATCGTCAAGCAGTTCCACCTGAGCAGCAACGATGTGAAGTTTGTGGCGATAGCCATCGGGCTGGTCGGCTACATCGTGGGGTCGAACCTCGTCGGGGTGCTCGCGCACCGGCGGGGGCGGCGGCTCGCGTTCCTCGTGGCGCTGCTCGTCTCCGGTGTGGGATCCCTCGGCAGCGCGTTTGCGACCGGGCTAGTTTCGCTGTCGATCTGGCGTTTCGTGACCGGTATGGGCGTCGGGGCGGCGCTCAATCTGGCGACGACATATGTGGGGGAGCTCTCTCCTGCCTCGCAGCGGGGCCGTATCTCGGTGAGGATGTTCATGATCGGCATCATGGGCCAGGCCGTCACGCCGTTCGTGGCGCTCGCCCTAGTACCGAACTTCCATATTGGCTGGCGGCTCCTGTTCGCCATCGGCGCGTTTATCGGGCTGGCTGGCGTTGTGTTCGCGTTGCGCCTGCCGGAATCACCCCGATGGCTGATCCAGAACGGCCGCCTCAAGGAGGCCGAGGACCTGGTCGGCTCGATGGAGC
>DATBYI010000336.1:0-3697 GCA_036513815.1 Solirubrobacteraceae bacterium | reverse complement strand
ACCGGGACCCTTGCTGCGTTGCCAGCTGGGGAAGCTGTCAGAGGCTCCTTAGGCCGGCTGACGAAGCGGCGCCGGCTCGAGCGCCACCGCCAGCACCTCATCGACGGTCATCGCGAAATGGAACTTCATCGCGTCGCGCACCTCTGCGGGCACGTCGTCCAGATCGCCGCGGTTGCGCTCGGGGAGCACCACGTCGGTGAGGCCCGCCGCGTGCACCGCCAGCACCTTCTGCTTGACGCCGCCGATCGGCAGGACGCGACCCTGGAGCGTCACCTCGCCGGTCATGCCCACGGTGTGGCGCACTGGCCTGTCGCTCATGAGCGAGGTCAGCGCGGTCACCATAGTCACACCAGCACTCGGGCCGTCCTTGGGGATCGCACCAGCCGGGACGTGGACGTGGAACGAGCGCTCCTCGAACACGTTCGGGTCGATGTCGAGCTCAGCCGCGTGGCCTCGGACGTAGGAGAGGGCGATTTGCGCCGACTCCTTCATCACGTCGCCGAGCTGGCCGGTGAGGGTCAGTCCGGGCTTGCCCTGCATTCCGGTGGCCTCGATGAACAGCACATCGCCGCCAGTGCCGGTCACGGCCAGGCCGGTCGCGACGCCGGGGACCGCGGTGCGGATCGCCGACTCCTGGAAGTGCCGCTGACGTCCGAGCGCGTCACGGACCGCGTCGAGGTCGATCACCACTGGGGCATCCACCTCACCTGACGCGATCTTCGTCGCGGTCTTCCGCAGCAGCGTCCCGAGCTCGCGCTCGAGCTGGCGGACGCCGGCCTCACGCGTGTACTCGCTCGCCACCGTCTCGAGCAGCTCGTCGGAGATCTCGACCTCCTCGGGCCTCAGGCCGTTGCGCTCGAGCTGACGCGGCCACAGGTATCCACGCGCGATCGCGGTCTTCTCGGAGGTGGTGTAACCGTCGAAGCGGATCACTTCCATCCGGTCGAGCAGCGGTCCGGGGATCGTGTCGGCCACGTTGGCCGTCGCGATGAACATGACGTTCGACAGATCGAGCTCGACGTCGAGGTAGTGATCCCGGAAGCTGTGGTTCTGCGCCGGGTCGAGGACCTCGAGCAGCGCCGAGCTCGGATCGCCGCGCCAGTCGGCGCCGACCTTGTCGACCTCGTCGAGCATGATCACCGGGTTCATCGTGTCGGCGTCACGCAGGGCACGGACGAGCCGGCCCGGTAGCGCGCCGATGTAGGTCCGCCGGTGACCCCGGATCTCGGCCTCGTCGCGGACGCCGCCGAGCGACATCCGGACGAACTCGCGTCCGGTGGCGCGGGCGATCGACTCGCCGATCGAGGTCTTGCCGGTGCCGGGGGGTCCGATCAGGGTCAGGATCGCGCCCGAGCGCTTGTCCTCGGTGATGCCACGCTCCTGGCGGAGCTTCTTGACCGCGATGTACTCGACGATCCGGTCCTTGACGTCGTCGAGGCCGGCGTGGTCGGCGTCGAGCACCTCACGCGCGTTCTGCGGATCCAGGCGCTCATCCGAGCGCTTGCTCCACGGCACCGCGATCAGCCAGTCCAGGTAGGTGCGGATCACGCTCGACTCGGCCGACTGCTCGCCGAGACGCTCGAGGCGACCAAGCTCCTTGTCGGCCTGCTCGCGCACGGCCTCCGGCATCCCGGCCTCTTCGATCTTGGTCCGATACTCCTCGACGACCGACGCGTCGTCCTCGTCGAGCTCCTTGCGAATCGACTCCATCTGCTTGCGCAGGAAGTATTCGCGCTGCTGCTTCTCAGCACCGGACTCCACGTCGTCGCGGATGCGCTTGCGGACCTGGAGCTCGGCCAGCCGCTCACGCTGCATCGACAGCGCGAGCTCGAGCCGCTCGGTCACGTCGAGCGTCTGCAGCAGCCTGACCTTGTTCTCGTAGGACAGGTCAGGTGAGTACCCGCCTGTGTCTGCTAGCGCGCCGGGCTCGGTGATGCTTCGCAGGAACGAGGAAACACGCGAGTCGGCCCCGCGGAGCTCGAGGATCTCCTCGACGACCGCGCGGTACTCGCGCTCCAGGTTGCGCGTCTTGCCGTCCACCGGGACGGGGTCTGTGTGCTCCTCGACCTCGACATAGAGTCGACCGTCGGGAGCGGTGTTGGCAGCGCCGGCGACTCCACGGTGAAGCCCCTGGAGCGAGACGGCGCGAGCGCCGCCGGGTAGCCGGACGCGGTCCACGACCTCGGCGACCGTGCCGACGTTGGCAAATTCGGTTTCGTGTCTGGGAACGAGCAGGACCCGTTCCTCCTCGCCGGCGTCGATCGCGAGCGTGAGCGACATGCCCGGGAAGGCCACGACGTCGTCGAGCGGGACCAAAAGAAGGCGACTAGACATGAGTTAGTACGTTCGCTTTCGATAGTTGCTTACTCAAGATAAGTGAAGGATACCACGCGCCGAGGCCCGATCTAAGTCGCTGCGGCTTAGATCCCATCGGTTGAGTCGGAGGGGTGTCCCGCACGTCCGTAATCGACGGCAACACTCCATATCTGGGATCATCCGGGCGATGTCAGGCCGGGAGTCGTCAGGCCAGGAGTACCGGACGCCCGAGGAGCAGGCGCACGACGTGCTGGCTGCCGAGGCGTTCGCGGTGCCCGCGCCCGATCCGTGGCTGCGCCACCAGCCGATCACGCTGCCCGACGACCCGACCGGGATCGCCGAGCCCCACGACGTGCTCGCGGCCGAGGAGTTCGCGATGCCGGCGACGCGCCCGCCAGCCACTCCGGCCAGCGCCGCCGGCCGAATCGTCGCCAAGGCGGGCATGCCGGGCCGGATCGCGGCGGTGGCGGCGGTGGCGCTGGGAGTGCTGCTCGCGTTCCGGCGCCGTCGCGTGTAGGCGCCCCCGATCCGTGTGGGGGGCCGTAGCCGCCCGCGAGCGGGGTGGACGCTCCTAGCGGCCTGCGATCGGGGCGGACGCCCCTGGCCGCCCACGCTCCGTGTGGACCACACGCCACCGGCCGCGCTCCGTGTGGACCACACGCCACTTCCCGCGTTCCACGTGGACCACACGCCACTGCCCGCTCTCGCGGAGGGGTGTGGCGCGTCATCCACACTAGAGGGGGATGAGAGGCCAC
Source organism: Solirubrobacteraceae bacterium (assembly GCA_036513815.1). GTDB lineage: Bacteria > Actinomycetota > Thermoleophilia > Solirubrobacterales > Solirubrobacteraceae > Palsa-465. Next base: position 626 of record DATBYI010000336.1, on the reverse strand, counting down.
TGCCTCGGCTCGCGGATGGGGTGTGGCGCGTCATCCACACTAGACGGGGATGAGAGGCCACTGCCTCGGCTCGCGGATGGGTGTGGCGTGTCATCCACACGGGGATTGACGGCCTCGGTGACGCGGGGTCGAGGCCGCCGGTTCGCTGACCCGACCTAGGCCCGTGGACGGTGGCGCGGATTCCGGGTCCCGCCCGTCCCGCCCGTCCCGGCCGTCCCGCGCGTCCCGCGCGTCCCGCCCGTCCCGCCCGTCGCGCCCGCGGGGCAAATTCCGCCATTACGCGCCGTCGCCGACGCTGCTGGCGGATTACGCCCCTCAGAGAGGCGGAATCCGTCACGCCGAGCGGGGCGCGCCCGCAATGACGGAAATTGCCCTCGAGGGGTTGGGGGTGCCTCGAGGGTTGGGGGTGCCTCGAGGGGTTGGGGTGCCTGAGGGGTTGGGGATGCCTCGAGGGGTTGGGGGTGCCTCGAGGGGGGGCCGAGGCGTGGGGGTGGACTAGGCTCGGTGGAGCCGTCAGGCCTTGGAGCGGGCCGGGCGCTGGCGCGGGGGCATCAGGTCCGTGATGGTGCCCTCGGCCATCTCGGACGCGAAGCCGACCGTCTCGCTCAGCGTGGGGTGGGGGTGCA
>DATBYI010000335.1:0-4748 GCA_036513815.1 Solirubrobacteraceae bacterium | reverse complement strand
GGGCGACCTGGGACGCGGGGGCTACGCCACCGAACGGAGCGTGAGCTCGGGCTGCACGGGCTCGGGGCGGCCGAGGTAGAAGCCCTGGCCGAGGTCGCACTCGAGCGCCACCAGCGCCGCGACCTGCTCCGGAGTCTCGATCCCCTCGGCGATGACGGTCACGCCGAGCGTGCGCGCCAGCTCGATGATCATGCGCACAAACGAGGCCTCGCGGCCGCCGCGGGCCAGCCCGTCGACGAATGATTTGGCGATCTTGAGCATGTCGAACGGCAGCGTGTGGAGGTAGCTGAGTGAGGAGTAGCCGGTCCCGAAGTCGTCAAGCGCGAAGCGCGCGCCCAGAGCGCGCAGCGCGCCGATCGCGGCCGAGACCCGCTCGGAGTCCTCGAGCAGCACGGTCTCGGTGATCTCGAACACGATGCTGCGAGGGTCGACGTCGGAGGCGGCCAGGGTGGCCTTTACTCGACCGACGAGCTCGGGATCGCGAAGCTCGACCGCCGACAGGTTCACGTGGACGGCGACCTCGGGCCCGTGTCCGGCGCCGAGCTTGCTCTGGTCCTCCCACCGGCGTGCCTGTTGACAGGCCTCTTCGAGCACGTATTGACCGAGCGACAGGATGAGGCCGGTCTCCTCGGCCAGGGGTACGAATTCCGACGGGCCGACCAGGCCGCGGCGGGGATGCTGCCAGCGCACCAACGCCTCCTCGGCAACCACGTCGCCGGTGTCGATGTCGACGATCGGCTGGAAGTAGAGCGTGAGCTCCTGGCGCTCGATGGCCAGGCGGAGCTCCTCCTTCAACCCGTGGCGCTCGAGGACGGCCGCGCCCATGCTGGGATGGAAGACCTGGAAGAGTCCCTTGCCCGCGGTCTTGGCCTTGTACATCGCCACGTCCGCGTCGCGGATCAACTCCTCGGCCGAAGGGTCGTCCCCGTGACTGGTGGCGATGCCCACGCTGACGTATACGGCGACGCTCTCCGATCCGACGCCGACGGGCAGAACGAACGCCTCCATGATCCGCCGCGCCACCTTGACGCCCGCCGCCTCGGCGTCGTGGCTGTCCTCGACCATGACAGCGAACTCGTCGCCGCCGAGCCGCGCCACGAGATCCTCCGGGCGCAGGCACGCCCGTAGCCGCGAGGCGACCGAGACGAGTAGCTCGTCGCCGGCGGCGTGGCCGAGGCTGTCGTTGACCGTCTTGAAGTCGTCGAGGTCGATGAATAGGACGGCGAGCTCGCTGCGGCGCTGCGCGATCGTCTCCTTGACCTTGTCGGTGAACAGCGCGCGGTTGGCGAGGTTCGTGAGCGGGTCGTGGTAGGCCTGGTGATGGAGCTGCTCCTGTAGCACGCTGAGTTGCGTGACGGCCTGCTCGAGGCGGTCGTACTGGAGCGCGACGCTGGCGTTGCCGGCCAGCGTGTCGAGCAGCCGTAGGTCCTCGTGGTCGAACGAGCGAACGACGCCGAAGCGGTTGGCCAGCATGATCGCGCCGATCACGCGCTCCTCGCCGGGAAGCGGCGCGATCATCGCGTGCGTAACTCCGCGCGACTCGAGGTAGCGCTGCAGCCGGCCGCCGCCGAACGGGCGGTCGAAGGTGATCGCGCCGCCGCTGCCCTCGAGCAGGTTGCGCATCTCGTCGGCGACCTCCGAGTCGACCGCCTCCATCAGCTCGCGGTAATTGCCCGGTCCGAGCATCGTGCGCAGCGACGGGTTCTCTTCGGAGCCGAACAGGATGATCTCGGCGAGTTCCGCGCGGAACGCCTCGAGGGAGCGGACGAGCAGCCCCTCGAGAGCGTGGGCGATCTCGCGCGAGCGCGCGAGCGTGCGGTTGGCCTCGTAGAGGAACTCGAGGCGCTGGTGGCGCTCGCGTTCAGACAGATACGCCCGGTATGCGGCGAACAGCGTCACCGCGGGCACGAGCAGGAGGGGCAGGGCGTGGGCGTCGGCAGCCGTGATGACCGCGCCGCACAGACCGAGGCTGGCGTTGCTCGTCGTGACCACGAGATCCATGCCGAGCATCTGGACGATCGTGCGTAGGTTGACGCGGCCTTCCGACAGCGAGATCGCTGCGGCGATCAACGAGGACGCGACGATCGACGACGCCTGGGTGGCGATCAGCGCGGAGATCCAGGTGCGCGTGTCGACGGTGCCGCTCACCGGCGCGAGCGCGTGCACCACGAGCAACGCGATGCACGCGTGGAGCGCGAGCTGGCCGAGGTTGAAGACGAGCTTGACGGGCGGGAGCCGCCGGTCGAACAGGAGGACAAGGCCGCAGCCGAGCAGGCAGCCAAGCCCGAACGACTCGGCGCTGCAGAAGATGAGCCCGAACACAAGCGGGATGTCGCCGAGCGAGAACGAGTGCGCTCCGCGGCGGAAGTGCAGGTGGACCACGCACCGCTCGGCGACGCCGAAAGCAATCGCGATCGCCCACCACGGCAGGTGTGGCTTGGCGAGCGGCGGCAGGCCGTGGACGGGGCCGGCGTAGAGCGCCGCCGCGACCACCAGCACAAGGATGTTCAGCCCCCAGACGGGCTGCAGTTTCCGCGCAGGACGAAGCGCTCGCACGAGGCGAGAGGGCACCCTGGGCTGGCGTTCGGTGGCGTTCTGGGTGGTCATCCTCAAAGCGCCGACGATCATCTGGCCGGCAGCCCCTTCGCACAAGCATCGGCGTGAGCGCAGAAAAGTTGAGTGTCGGCGCGGAGGGGGCTAAAGGCGCGCCTTTCCTGAGGCCCGGGCGACGGGGCGGGAGAACCCGTCTCCGGCGCTTCGAAACGCCTCTGTCACGGCTCTGCAAAACCTTGCGGTTTTCCTAGGTTTGCAGGCAAAATGCCTGAGGCCGAAGGGGCGTTTCGACGCCCCTCTGTGCTATCCTCAAGGGCATAGTCTTTGACGCTCCGGGGCGCGCCCCAGGTTGCGCAGAACCCGTGGCGTCTCGATGTCATCGGAGGATCGTGTCAATAGACGATGGCGCCGCTGCGCGCCCCAGCAATCAAGGTAGTTATGACGCCCAGGACATCACGGTCCTGGAGGGACTCGAGGCCGTACGCCGGCGCCCCGGCATGTACATCGGGTCAACCGGCGAGCGTGGCCTTCATCACCTCGTGTACGAGGTCGTCGACAACTCCGTCGACGAGGCCCTAGCCGGCCGCGCCGACCGCGTCGACATCACGATCCATCCGAACAACTCCGTCACCGTCCGCGACAACGGCGCGGGCATCCCGGTGGCCATCATGGAGAAGGAACAGCGACCCGCCGTCGAGGTCGTGTTGACCGTCCTGCACGCCGGCGGCAAGTTCGGCCAGGGCGGCGGATACAAGGTCTCGGGTGGACTGCACGGCGTCGGCGTATCGGTCGTGAACGCGCTGTCGGAGCGCCTCGATGTCGAGGTCCGCCGCGACGGGTTCGTGTGGACCCAGTCGTTCGAGCGGGGCAAGCCGCTGGGAGATCTCCAGAAGGGCGAGCCGACCCAGGACCACGGCACGACGATCACGTTCGTGCCGGACGCCGACGTGTTCGAGACGCTCGACTTCAACTTCAACACGCTCGAGGAGCGCATGCGCGACACCGCGTTCCTCACGCGCGGGCTGCGCATCACGCTCATCGACAAGCGCGCCGAGGGCCACAAGGCCGAGTTCCACTACGAGGGCGGGATCGTCGATTTCGTCAAGTACCTCAACCGCAACAAAGAACCGCTCACCAACAAGGTCATCTCCTTCGAGGGCGAGAGCGACGAGGGCGCCGTCGAGGTCGCGATGCAGTGGAACTCCTCCTACCAGGAGTCCGTGTTCTCGTTCGCCAACAACATCAACACGATCGAGGGCGGTACTCATCTCAGCGGCTTCCGCTCTGCGCTGACCAACGCTCTCAACAACTACGCGCGCGACAAGGGCGAGCTCAAGGAAAAAGACGACAATCTGAGCGGCGAGGACGTCCGCGAGGGCCTCACCGCGGTGATCTCGGCCAAGCTGACCGATCCTCAGTTCGAGGGCCAGACCAAGACCAAGCTCGGCAACCCCGGGATGCAGGGCTTCGTGCACTCTGTGGTCTACGCCCGGCTGACGGAGTTCCTCGAGGAGAACCCGCAGGATGCCCGCCGGGTGATCCGCAAGAGCGTCGATGCGGCACGGGCCCGGGCGGCCGCGCGCAAGGCGCGCGATCTGACCCGGCGCAAGTCGGCGCTCGAGAATTCGGCCCTCCCCGGCAAGCTCGCCGACTGCTCGGTCAAGGACCCTTCGCTCGCGGAACTGTTCGTGGTCGAGGGCGACTCGGCCGGCGGCTCGGCCGTGAGTGCGCGCGACCGCTCGACCCAGGCGATCCTGCCCCTGCGGGGGAAGATCCTGAACGTCGAGAAGAGCCGCATCGACAAGGTGCTGGCCAACACCGAGGTCCAGGCGCTGATCACCGCGATCGGCACCGGTGTGCGCGACGAGTTCGACATCGCCAAGGCGCGTTACCACAAGATCGTGCTGCTCACCGACGCCGACGTCGACGGCGCCCACATCCGCACGCTCGCGTTGACGCTGCTGTTCCGTGAAATGCAGCCACTGATCGAGGCCGGCTACGTGTACATCGCCAAGCCGCCGCTGTATCGGCTGACCAGGGGCCAGAAGCACCGCTACATCGAGCGCGAGTCCGAGCTCGAGGACATCCTGCTCGGCGACAAGTTCGAGAAGATCGAGATCTTCGATCGTCACAACAAGCCGTTGAAGCTGACCGATACGCGCTGGAAGCGCTTTAACCGGCTGCTCAAGCAGTAC
>DATBYI010000334.1:0-3647 GCA_036513815.1 Solirubrobacteraceae bacterium | reverse complement strand
GTACCTGGCCTGGGTCGAGCTGTCCGACGGCCCGGTCGAGTTCATGGATGACCCGATCGACGAGGTCATCAACCACCGCCGGCTGCCCGGCGAGGGAGAGTTCGACATCCCCGGCTACATCGAGGCGTGCCGGGCGGTCGGTTACGAGGGGCCCTGGGGCGTCGAGATCCTGTCCGAGGAGCTGCGCAACCTCCCCATGGAGGAGGAGTTCAAGCGTGCCTACGACACCACGGCGGCGCAGTTCGGCGCCGGCGTGAGATGACAAGGAGAGAGGACATGGAACAGCTCGACAACGACCGGCTCGTCTGGATGTTCACGCAGATGATGCGCATCCGCGAGTTCGAGGAACGGGTCAAGGGGACGTTCGAGGAACACCCGGGCGTGATCCGCGGCCACACCCACCTGGCTGACGGCGCGGAGGCATCGATCGTCGGTTCGCTGGCGACCATGCAGCCCGGCGACCAGTTGATGGCGACCTACCGCTGCCACGGTTACCCGATCGCGCTCGGCACCGACACCAAGGCGATCATGGCCGAGATCTACGGTCGCAAGGACGGCCTGTGCGGGGGGTACGGCGGCTCGATGCATCTGGTCGACCCGAGCCGGGGCTTCATGGGCACCTCCGGGATCGTCGGCCAGGGGATTCCCCAGGCCACCGGCTTGGCCTTCGCCGCCCAGATTCGTAAGCAAGGCCAGGTCGTGCTGTCGTTCTTCGGCGACGGCGCCTCCAAGCAGGGCGCGTTCCACGAGTCGCTCAACCTGGCCTCGCTGTGGAAGCTCCCCGTGGTCTACGTCATGGAGAACAACAACTACAACGTGTCCACGCGCTCCGAGCAGGAGGACGCAAACGCCGCCGCGGGCGAGCCGCTGTCGGTGAAGGCCGCGGCCTACAGCATGCCCGGCGTCACCGTCGACGGCGGCGATCCCGTCGCGGTGTACGAGACGGTCGGAGCCGCGTCGGACCGGGCCCGCGCCGGCGAGGGGCCGACGCTCGTCGAGTCGAAGGTCTACCGACTGTCGGCCCACGGCAACATCATCGCCCCGCCCGGAGTTCCGCTGCACTACCCCGAGCACGAGGCGATCACCACGTTCGGCAACCGCGAGGAGTACGAGGCGGCCCTGCGCGGCGACCCGGTGCCGCGGTTCCGCGCGCGTCTCGTCGAGCAGGGAGTGCTCGACCCGGCGCGCGCCGACGAGATCGCGCAGGAGGTCCGCGCCGAGATGGCTGCCGCGGTCCAATTCGGGCTCGACGACCCGTTCCCCGAGCCGGAAGCCGCCGCCCGCCAAGACTACGTGTACGCCTAGGAGACGACCATGGCACGAGAGATCCCTTACATCGCGGCGGTTCAGGAGGCGATCCGCGTCGAGATGGAACGTGACCCCACGGTCGTGTTCTACGGCCAGGACGTCGCCCCAAGCGACGAGGACCCGCTGGTGCAGGCGTTCGGACGCGACCGGGTCCGGGTCTCGCCGATCTCCGAGACGGCTGAGATGGGAATGGCCGTCGGCCTCGCGCTGTCCGGCTACCGGCCGGTGGTCGAGTTGCTGATGGCCGAGTTCATGCTGGTCGCGATGAACCAGGTCGTCAACGAGGCGCCGCGCCTCCGCTACATGAGCGGCGGGCAGGTGAAGGTGCCGCTGGTGTTCAAGGCCGGCTACGGATTCACGGCGGGCTGGGCCGGGCAACACACCGGCTCCATCTATGGGATGTTCATGGGCTTCCCGGGCCTGAAGATCGCGCTGCCCTCGACCCCGGCCGACGCCAAAGGGCTAATGGCGAGCGCAATCCGTGATGACAACCCGGTCTGCTACCTGATCAACTACCTGCTCGTCCTGGAGCACGGCGACGTTCCCGAGGGCGAGTACGTCGTGCCGTTCGGCGAGGCGGCCATCCGCCGATCCGGATCGGACGTCACGATCGTGGCCACCGGATGGACCGTCGGTCGCGCGCTCGCCGCCGCCGAGACCCTGGCTGGGGAGGGGATCCAGGCCGAGGTCATCGACCCGCGCACGCTGAACCCGCTCGACACCGCGACGATCCTGTCCTCGGTCGAGAAGACGGGACGGCTCGTGATCGCCGACCAGGGAACGCGGCACGGTGGCGCGTCCGCGGTGATCGCCGCGGAAGTCGCCGAGCATGGGTTCGGATCGCTCAAGGCGCCGATCGTGCAGGTGACGGCGCTCGATGTGACCGTGCCCTACTCAGAGCCGATGGAGGCCTACGTGCTGCCGAACGAGGAGAAGATCGCGGGCTCCGTGCGCCAGGTGCTGGGCGAGGCTCCGGTCGCGGCCTAAGCCGGCCGACAGCTCGAGGATGAGGATTTTTCGGCGGTTGCCGCCTTGATCGACCGTGACAGCGCCCGCCGACTGCTGCACACGATGTGGCGGATCCGGCTGTTCGAGGAACGGGTGGCGCAGCTCAAGCGCACGCTCGTCGTCCACGGCCTGATCCACCTGAGCATCGGCGGCGAGGGCGTGGCGGCGACCGTGTGCGGTCAGCTGCGCGACGACGACGCCGTCTACAGCGGCCACCGCGCCCACGGCCACGCGATCGCCAAGGGCGCCCCCGTCGACCGCGTCATGGCTGAGCTGATGGGCCGGGCGGACGGGCTGTGCCAGGGCATCGGCGGCTCGATGCACCTGGTCGACGTCGAGCACGGGTTCATGGGCGCCACCGGTGTCGTGGGCGGCAACCTCCCGCTCGCGCTCGGCACGGCGCTGGCCCAGCATCTGGGCGGCGGCGATCGCGTCAGCGTCGTGTTCTTCGGGGATGGCGCCGTTCAGGCCGGCCATTTCAACGAGACGATCAACCTGGCCGCGCTGTGGCAGCTGCCGGTGATCTTCGTGTGCGAGAACAACGGTTTCGCCGAGTTCACCTCGCGGGAGGAGCACTCGACGGTCGAGCGCGTGAGCGATGTGGTGGCGCCGTACGGATTCGAACGGGTGACCGTGAGCGGGTCGGACGTGCCCGCGCTGTACGACGCGTTCGGCGCCTTCCTGGGCGACGCGCGCGCCGGGCGGGGGCCGTTCCTGCTCGAGTGCCTCACGTATCGCCGGCGCGGGCATTACGAGGGCGACCAGCAGAAGTATCGAGACGCCGCGGCCGAGGACGAGTGGCGCGGGCGCGATCCGCTCGTGCAGTTTCAGGACCGGGCGATCGCCGAAGGGTTGATCGACGAGGAGGTGGCGAAGGCGATCGAGGCGCAGGCCGCCGCGGAGATTGAGGAAGCGGTGCGGTTCGGTCGCGACAGCCCGTTCCCGGACCCTACGATCGCCGCGAAGCTGGTGTACGCGTGAGCACGGAGACGGAGGCGAAGGCGGAGACGGAGGCCACGTTCGTCGAGGCGGTGAACCGGACGCTCGCCCACGCGATGCGCGAGGACGAGCGCGTGATCGTTCTCGGCGAGGACGTCGCCGAGGGCGGTCCGTATCTGGTCACGGCGGGCCTGGCCGAGGAGTTCGGGCGCGAGCGCGTGCGCAACACGCCGATCAGCGAGGGGGCGGTCTGCGGGGTGGCGGTGGGGGCGGCCCAGTCGGGCCTCCGGCCCGTCGTCGAGATCATGTTCATCGACTTCATCACGCTGGCGCTCGATCAACTCGTCAACCAGGCGGCCAAGGCGCACTTCATGTCGGGCGGGCAGTTGAAC
>DATBYI010000333.1:0-7615 GCA_036513815.1 Solirubrobacteraceae bacterium | reverse complement strand
AGATGATGGGCGGCTACGGCTACGCCACCGAGTACGACATGGAAGCGCACGTGCGCCACACGCTGGTGACGACGATCTACGGCGGCACGAGCGAGATCCAGCGCGAGATCATCGCCCGGTCGCTCGGTCTGTAAGGCGCGTCCGTCTGTCGGTGGCGCGTCCGACGGTCTGTGGCGCCTTCGTCTGTCCGGTCGCACGTCTGTCGGTCCTTTGCGCGTCCGTCTGTTCCAACTGGGCGCCGGATCTGCAAAAACTCTGCGCAGAACGGCCATTCCGGCGCGGTGGCGCGTCATTGTGTGCGCATGCCGCCGTGCCCGAGTGTGGATAACCCGCCACTCCCCGCCCCGCGCTGGGGCCGTGGCGTGTGGTCCACAGTAGAAGTGGATGATCGGCCACTGCCCGCCCCGCGCTGGGGCTGTGGCGTGTGGTCCACAGTAGAAGTGGATGATCGGCCACTGGCCCGTCGGTGGCGGGGGTGTGGCGCGTGGTCCACGCGGGGGCGTCGGCCGTGAAGCGGGGCGGCGACGTCGACCGGCTGATCGAGCGGATTGGCGCCGCGAACAACCGCGTCATCGACTGGCGCACGCTCGACGCTCACGGCGTAGGACACCGGGCGATCGAGCACAGGGTCGCAATCGCTCGCCTCCACCGCTGCCACGCCGGCGTCTATCTGCTCGATCCGCCACAGCAGGCCAGCCGGCTGACCCTCCTCACCGCGGCGGTGGCGGCCTGCGGGCCCGACGCGGTGCTGAGCCACGCGTCGGCGGCCGAGCTGTGGGGCTTCTTGCCGGCCCGCCCCGCACCGATCGACGTGACGGTCATCGGACGCAACCCGGGCGAGCGACCGGGGATCCGCAGGCACCGCACGCGGACGCTCGAGCCGGGCGAAGTACGCACGCGTCACCGGATCCGCATCACGTCGCCGGCGCGGACGATCGTCGACAACGCCAGCGAGCGCGAACTCGAACAGCTTGTCGCGACCGCTCTTGCCTCCGAGCTCGTGACCGCGAGGCAAATCGAGCGCGAGATCGCTCGGTGCCCGACCCGACACGGGGTTGGCCGGCTGAACGCCGTCCTGCACCAGCAGGGTGGACCCCGCTGGACGCGCTCGTGGGGAGAGCGCCGGATCCTCTCGCTGATCCGCCAGGCCGGGCTTCCCGTACCGGAGACCAACTATCCGATGTTCGGGTACGTCCTCGACGCCTTCTGGCCGGACCACGGGCTCGTGGTCGAGGTCGACGGATACAAGTTCCATGGCGGACGCAAGTCGTTCGAGGATGACCGCGCGCGGGACGCGAGGCTCGTCGCGGCCGGTTACCGGGTGATCCGGTTCACGGCGCGCCAGCTGGCCGAGCAGCCGCTCGTGGTGATCGGACGACTCGCCGCTGCGCTGGCGCTCACGACGCGCCAGGCTGCCTAGTCCGACATCGCCTCGTCGAGGAACGCGCGCACGAGCGCGGAGTCCTCGCCCGCGCGGGTGATGGCCACCAGCTCCGACAGGGGTGCGCCGCTGACCGGCCGGTAGGCGACGCCGTCGAGGGCGAGGCGGCTGACCGACGCCGGCACGAGCGACACGCCGGTGCCGGCGGCGACGAGCCCGATGATCGTCAGCATCTCGGGCGCGTACTGGATCACGCGGGGCGCGGCGCCCGCGCTCACGAGCGAGTCGATCAGCAGGTCGTGAAAGCCCGGCGCCTGGTCGCGCGGGAAGAGGACGAGCGGCTCGGCGGCCAGCCGGCGCCGCGGCACGCGGCTGAGCGCGGCCAGTTCGTGGCCGGCCGGCAGCGCCGCCACGGTGCGCTCGCGCAGCACCGTCTGGACCCGCAGGCCGGCGTCGTCGTCGATCGGCGGGCGCACCAGCCCGACATCGGCCACACCGGCGCGGACCGCGCGCAGCTGGTCGATGGTCGGCCGTTCGTGCAACTCGATCTCGACCCCCGGCCGCGAGCGCCTGAACCGCTCGACCATCCGGGGAACGATCGAGAACAGCGCCGAGCCCACGAAGCTGATCCGGATCCGGCCCGTGTGGCCGGCGTCGATCCGACGCGCGGTGGCGACCGCACCCTCCAGCTCGGCCAGGAGGGTTCGCGCGTCGCGCAGAAACGCCGCACCGGCCGGCGTCAGCTCGACCCGCCGGCGCGTTCGCACCAGCAGCGTGAACCCGAGCTCCTCCTCGAGCGAGCGGATCTGCTGGCTGAGCGGAGGCTGGGAGATGTGCAGGCGCTCGGCGGCGCGGCGGAAGTGCAATTCCTCCGCGACGGCGACGAAGTAACGCAGCTGGCGAAGCTCCATGAGAATCGGTTGCTCGGCGGCGGCCTGGCAGTTGATCGGCTGCGCGTCAGTGATAGGTCTGACGACTCAATCGAGCTTAACAACATATTGGACACGATCACAGGAATGGGCGTACGTTTGCCCTGAAAGTGTCGTTCCTGCTCACCTGCCCTAACTGCGGGATCCGCGAAGTGACCGACTTCGGCTATGGCGGCGAGATCTCGCCTCGCCCGACTGCGCGTCCCAGTCTCCGCGAGCTCGGCGAGTACAACTACTTCCGCCGCAACCGCGCCGGCGTTCAACGCGAATGGTGGTTTCACCGCTCGGGCTGCCGCGCCTGGTTCATCGCCGAGCGCGACACCACGACGAACGAGGTTTTCCTGACCGAGCTCCCGGGCGGCGCGCCCGGGGACGGCAACCACGGTGGCGCGGCATGAGCCGGCTGCCCGGTGGCGCGGCATGAGCCGGTTGCCCAAGCAGCCCGGTGGCGCGGCATGAGCCGGCTGCCCAAGCAGCCCGGTGGCGCGGCATGAGCCGTCTGCCCGAGCAACCCGGCGAGCGGATCAACCGCCTGAACGTCCTGCGGTTCACGTTCGACGGCAAGCCGGTGGAGGCGTTCGAGGGCGACACGATCGGTTCGGCGCTGTACGCCGCCGGCCGGCGCACGTTCTCGCGCAGCTTCAAGTACCACCGCCGGCGTGGGCTGCTCTGCTGCGCTGGCCAGTGCCCCAACTGTATCGTCGCGGTCGACGGCGCACCCGGGGTACGGGCCTGCGTCGAACCCGTGAAGGAAGGCATGCAGGTCGAGCACCTGAACGCTGAGCCCGGGCTCGACTTCGACGTAATGCGCGCCACCGACCTGGTCGGCACCCGGTTCACGCCGCCGGGCTTCTACTACAAGACGTTCATCCGCCCGCGGAAGCTGTGGCCGCTCTACGAGAAGGTGCTCAGGCACGCCGCCGGACTGGGAGTGCTTCGCAAGGAGCAGGCCGAGCGCGAGTGGCGCACCGAGTACCGCCGGCGGCACGCCGACGTGCTCGTGATCGGTGGCGGGCCCGCAGGCGTGAGTGCGGCGACGGCGGCAGCCGATGCAGGCGCCGACGTGGTGCTCGTCGACGAAGGCCAGATCGAGCCGGTCGGCGGTGTCGAGACCCTTAGCCGCGCGTCCGCGCTCGGTTACTTCGACGGGATGGTCCCCGTCTGGCAGGGCGACACGCTCCACCAGATTCGGGCCCGGACGCACGTGTTCGCCACCGGCGCGATCGAGCAGCCGCTCGTGTTCGCCGGCAACGACCTTCCCGGGGTGATGCTGTCCGGTGGCGCGCTCCGCCTGCTCGACAGCTACGCCGTGAGCCCCGGCAGCCGCGCGGTGGTCGCGACGACCAACGACCGCGGACTCGAGGCCGCCGCCAGGCTCCACGACGCCGGGGTCACGATCGTCGCAGTCGCCGATCTGCGGCCGGCGGCCCCGGCCAGTGACGCCGTCGAGGCGCTGAGGGCTCGCGGGATCCTGATCCTTACCAACCACACCATCATCGAAGCCAAGGGCGACAAGCAGGTGACCGAGGCTTTCCTCGCACCGGTCGGCAGCAATGACAGTGTCCGGAGGTACGAGTGTGACCTCGCTGTCGTCTCGGGCGGTTTCATGCCCGCGACTTCGCTGCTCTCCCAAACGGGAGCCAGCACGACCTACGACGCGCAGCGGGGCCACTTCGTGATCGCCGAGCTACCGCCGAACGTGTTCGCCGCCGGCGAGGTGGCCGGGGTCGAAGATCCCGACGCGGCTGCGCGCTCGGGCGAGCAGGTCGGATCACAGGCCGCCGGAGCTGCACTAAGACGGGAACGTACCGATACCGAACTGGTACGTACCAGTACCGCGAGCGGTGAGGGGGCGGGGGCCCACGCGGTTGCGGGGGACGGTGCCGGTGCGGTTGTGGGGGACGGTGCCGGTGCGATTGCGGGTGGTCCTGGTGACACGGGTGCCGGGGCGCCTGGCCCGGCAACGACGCCGGCCGCCATCCCGCCACCGGTCGCCGGTGAGGGGCGAGGCAAGTGTTTTGCGTGCTTCTGCGAGGACGTCACCGCCAAGGACATCAAGCTGAGCATCGAGGAGGGCTACGACTCGATCGAGCTGTCGAAGCGCTACACGACGGTGACGATGGGCCCGTGCCAGGGCCGGATGTGCCAGCTGGCGTCGATCCGGCTGATGGCGCAGGAGACCGGGCAGAGCCTCGAGAGCGTGGGCACGACGACGGCGCGGCCGCCGTGGATCTCGGTGCCGATGGGTGTCCTGGCGGGACGACCGATCGAGCCGGCCAAGCGCTCGGCCATTCACGGCCGCCACCGGGACCTGAAGGCCAACATCAAGTGGGCGGGCGACTGGCGGCGGGCGTACGACTACGGCGACCCGCAGCAGGAGGCGCTCGCGGTGCACCGGGCCGCCGGGCTGATCGACGTGTCGACGCTGGGCAAGCTGCTCGTGCGTGGATCGGAGGCGGGGGAGTTCCTCGACCGGCTGTACCCGAACCGGTTCAGCGACCTCAAGCCGGGCCGGATCCGCTACGGGGTGATCAGCTCGGACGCCGGGCGGATCGTCGACGACGGCACGATCGGGCGGATCGACGAGGACACCTTCTATGTCACGACGACCTCGAGCGGCGCCGGCGCGGTCGAGGAATGGTTCTCGTGGTGGTTGGCGGACTGGAAGATGGACGTCCGGCTGACCGACCTGACCCAGGGCCTCGCCGCCGTCAACCTGGCCGGTCCCAAGGCGAGGGAAATCCTGTCGGAGCTCACCGACCTCGACTGCTCGCCCGAGGGCTTCAAGTACCTCGATGCCAAGCAGGCGCGGGTCGCCGGCGTCGCGTGCCTGATCCTGCGCATCGGCTTCGTCGGCGAGGTCGGCTACGAGATTCACTGCCCGTCCGCGTACGGCGAGCATGTCTGGGACGCCATCATCGAGGCGGGCAACAAGCACGGAATCACGCCGTTCGGGCTCGAGCCGCAGCGCATCCTGCGCCTTCAGAAGATGCACATCCTCGTCGGGCAGGACACCGATTCGGAGTCGACGCCGTTCGGTGCCGCGATGCCCTGGATCGTCAAGCTCGACAAGGAGGCGGACTTCATCGGCAAGTGGGCCCTCGAGCACTATGCCGAGGAGGAGCCGGTCACCCGCCTCGTCGGCTTCACGCTCGCGAACGGACACGTCCCGACCGAGGGCGCGGTGATCGTCGACGTCGCCGGCGCGCCGGCCGGCCAGGTGACGAGCGCACGCTTCTCGCCCGTGCTCGATCGGGTGATCGGGATGGCGTGGGTGCCGAGCCCGTTCGCGCGCGACGGCGCCCAGGTGACGATTTCGGACGAGGGGAAGATCTTCTCCGCCCAAATCCAGACCCGGCCGTTCTACGACCCGGACGGCGAGGTGCTCAGGTCGTGAGCGCGCTCGATTTCCTCGCCCCGGTGGCGGCCGACGGCTCGGCGGTCGCGCGCAGCCCGATGGAGCGCAAGGCCCAGGCGGCAGGCGCCCGGTTCGAGGTCCGTAACGGCTGGAACGTGGCGGTCGAGTACGCCTCACCGCCGCGTGAGACGGGGTGGGCCGACATCTCGCATCTGCGCAAGCTCGAGCTCCAGCACGACGACGTCCCCGGCGAGCTCGGCGAGGCCAAGCGTGAGGGCGACGCGTGGATATGTCAGCTGACTCCCACGCGAGCCCTGCTCCTTGGAGGTGACCACGCCGCGCCGCCCGACGCGGTCGACGTCACCACGTGCTTCGCCGCGCTCACGATCTTCGGCCTCCAGGCCCGGGAGGTGATCGCGCGTTTTTGCGCGCTCGACCTCCGCCCCCAGGTCGCACCTCCCGGCAGCTTCCGCCCCGGCTCGATCGCGCGCCAGCCGGGGATGCTCGTGGTGGAGCACACCGACCGATTCCTGCTCCTGTTTGGCTGGGCCGTCGGCGAGTACGTATGGACGGTCGTGGAAGACGCCGCCCGGAGTCTCGGAGGCGCGCCCGTAGGGGTGGAGGCCCTACGAGATGCTTGACATCTTCCGCAAGCGCCGCATGTGGCGCCGGCAGACCGAGCTCAAGCCCGCCTATGACGTCGTGATCGTCGGTGGCGGCTCGCACGGGCTGGCCGCGGCCTACTACCTCCAGAAGGACCACGGGATCCGGAGCGTCGCGGTGCTCGAGAAGCGCTACATCGGCTCGGGGGCGGCCGGCCGCAACACGACGATCTTGCGCTCGAACTACAAGACCCCCGAGGGCGCCAAGTTCTACAACGCGAGCGTGAAGCTGTACGAGGGCCTCTCCCAGGAGCTCAACTTCAACCTCCTGTTCTCGCAGTGCGGTCACCTCACGCTCGCCCACTCGGATCGGGCGATGTTCGTGATGGCCAATCGGGCGGAGGTCAACCGGATCAACGGGATCGACTCGCGCGTGATCTACCCCGACGAGATCAAGCAGCTGGCGCCGGCCATGCAGGTCGACAATCCCCACGCGACCTATCCGATCATGGGCGCCCTGTACCACCCGCCGGGCGGGATCATCCGCCACGACGCCGTCGTGTGGGGGTTCGCGCGCGGCGCCGACCGGGGCGGCGCCGAGCTTCATCAGAACACCGAGGTCCTCGGCATGGAGCGCTCGAACGGGCGGGTGACGAAGGTCAAGACCAACCGCGGCACGATCAGCGCCGGCGCCGTCCTCAACTGCACGGCCGGCTGGAGCACGCTGATCTGCGACATGGCCGAGGTTCCGCTTCCGATCACCACCCACATCCTGCAGGCGTGTGTCACCGAGCCGATGAAGCCGCTACTCGACGTGGTGATCGTCTCCTCGCAGATGCACGTCTACATCAGCCAGACCGACCGGGGCGAGTTCCTGATGGGCGCCGAGATCGAGCCGTGGACGACGTACCGGATGCAGGGCACGCTGAACTTCCTGCAGGAGGTGAGTCGGCACACGATCGAGCTGTTCCCGCAGCTCGAGCGCGCGCGGCTGCTCCGGAGCTGGGCCGGACTGTGCGACCTCAGTCCCGACTACAGCCCGATCCTCGGCAAGACCGAGGTCGAGAACTTCCACGTCAGCGCCGGCTGGGGCACGTACGGCTTCAAGGCCGCCCCGATCGTCGGCAAGACGCTCGCCGAACTGGTGGCCACCGGGCGCACGCCTGACCTGATCGCGCCGTTCGCGCTGGAGCGGTTCTATGAGGACAAGCTGGTCTCCGAGCTTGCGGCCGCGGCCGTGAGCCACTAGAAGGGGAGGCAGACAGTGACATCAAGTATTGGAGAGGAAGCGCCCATGAAGACCAGCCTCGAGATCGCGCAGGAAGCGGTACTCCAGCCGATCGAG
>DATBYI010000332.1:0-5820 GCA_036513815.1 Solirubrobacteraceae bacterium | reverse complement strand
GGCCGCGACCGGAGTCCGAACATCAAGATTCCGGCGGCCTTCGCCAAGCAGTTCCACACCAAGCTCGACTGGGACTTCTCCACGGAGCCCGAGCCGCACGTCGACGGGCGGTCGCTCTACGTACCCCGCGGCAAGAGCCTGGGCGGCTCGAGCTCGATGAACGCGATGCTGTACGTCCGGGGGCGGCCGCTCGACTACGACCTCTGGGCGGAGCAGGGCGCCGCCGGCTGGGGCTGGCGGGACGTCCTGCCCTACTTCCTCAAGTCGGAGGACAACGTGCTGGGCG
Source organism: Solirubrobacteraceae bacterium (assembly GCA_036513815.1). Taxonomy (GTDB): domain Bacteria; phylum Actinomycetota; class Thermoleophilia; order Solirubrobacterales; family Solirubrobacteraceae; genus Palsa-465. The sequence continues at coordinate 5,534 of DATBYI010000332.1, read as the reverse complement.
CGTCGGAGTTCCACGGGGTGGGCGGGCCGCTACGGGTATCGAACCAGCGGTCCCCGCGCGCGGACATCGACCGCCGCCTGATCGATGCGAGCGAGGCGGCGGGAATCCCCAGAAGCCACGACTACAACGGTCCCGAGCAGGACGGCGTGGCGATGTTCCAGGTGAACCAGCGCGACGGCAGGCGCTGGAGCGCCGCTGACGCCTTTCTGCGCCCGGCGCTCAAACGGCGCAACCTCGAGGTGATGACGCGCACGCGAGTTCTGCGCGTCGAATTGGAGGGAGACCGGGCGGTCGGTGTGCGAATCACAAGCTCACGCCGACGCGAGCGCTCGATTCGGGCCGAGCGCGAGGTGATCCTGAGCGCGGGAGCAATCGGATCGCCGCAGCTGCTGCTTCTGAGTGGCATCGGCTCGGCCGACGACCTGCGCGGGGTCGGTCTGGAGCCGCGCCACGACCTGCCCGGAGTCGGGCGCAACCTCCAGGACCACCCGTTCGTCACGCTTATATGGGAAGTCTCCGACCAGAACACCCTTTACGGTGCCGACAAGCCCAAGCCGCTCGCTGAGTGGATACTGCGCCACACCGGCCCACTGACTTCGAGCGTCGCCGAGGTGGTGGCGTTCGTGCGCACTCGACCCGGTCTGCCTGCGGCGGATATCCAGTTCCACATGGGTGCCGCGTATTACGAGGATCATGGCGCAGAGACCTACGATGGTCACTGCGCCGTCATCGCGCCCGTGCTCGTGTCACCCCAGGCCCGCGGTCGGGTCTGGCTGCGATCGGCGGATCCCACCGCCAAGCCGCGCATTATCACGAACAGCCTGTCGGAGCCCGAAGACCTGCGCTCGCTCGTCGACGGCATGCAAATTGCGCGAGAGATCGCGACGCAGGACTCGATGCGCGAGATCATCATCTCAGAGCTCAAGCCCGGCCTTGACCAGCGCGACCGAAGCGATCTCGAAGCCGACCTGCGCCGGCGCCTGATGCTTATCTATCACCCCGTCGGTACGTGTCGTATGAGCGACGGGCGCGATGACGCGGTGGTCGACTCCCGACTTCGCGTCCACGGACTCAAAGACCTCCGCGTCGTGGACGCGTCGGTCATGCCCATTATCCCCGGCGGGAACACCAACGCCCCGACCATCATGATCGCCGAACGCGCGGCTGACCTGATCCGTGGACGCGTGCCCGACCACGAGCCCCAGCCCGCGACGGTGTCGCAGTGACGCCGAAAGCGCATAGAAAAGGACCGCGATGACCGCGAATGATCAGCTAACGGCGCTCGACGCTACGTTCCTGGAGCTCGAGCAGGCCGATGACAGCGCCGTGATGCACATTGGGGGAGCGCTCCTGTTCGAGCCGCTTCCCGGCGGCGGGACGCCGGCGATCGAGGAAGTGCGCGAGCACCTCGAACAGCGCCTGGACCTGTTGCCGCGCTACCGGCAGAAGCTCGGCGCGCCTCGCACCGGGGGGCTTTCCTGGCCCTCGTGGGAGAGCGATCAGCGCTTTGCGATCCAAGCACACGTGCGTCACGCCACGCTTCCGTCGCCCGGCGATGAGTCCGAGTTCCTGGACTGGATCTCGGACTACTACTCACACCGCCTGGACCGCAGCCGTCCGCTGTGGGAGATCGTGCTGCTCGACGGTCTTGCGGACGGCCGCTGGGCGTTGGTGTGTAAGACCCATCACTGCCTGGTCGACGGCGCCGGTTCCGTCGACGCCGTCGACCTACTGCTCGACGCCGAGCCCGCGCCAGGGGAGCCGTCGGCGCCCCGCCCCGCGCGCCCGTCGGCCTCCGTCGAGGCTTCGCACGGATGGCTCTCATATCTAACCGCGCCCCTGGGCCTGGTCGCCGGCACGGGCCTCGCGGCCGCTCGCGTGGGCGCGCATGCATTCATGCATCCGCGGGAGGCTTTGCAGCGCTCGCGCGCGGTGATCGATCTGCTCGTCCGCGACGAGCTGATCGCGGCGCCGGACTCGAGCCTAAACATGCCGATCGGCGCGACACGAAGGATTGCAACCGTTCACGTCGAGCTCCAGGAGCTGCAGAAGGTCCGTGCCGCACTCGGTGGCAAGGTCAACGATGTCGTGTTGTGTGCGGCTACCGGCGGGCTGCGCGAGCTGCTTCTCGCTCGCGGCGAGGATCCGCCGCACCGGGGCCTTCGCGCAATGGTGCCCGTGAATATCCGCAGCGTCGGAGACCAGGGCGAGCTCGGCAACAAGGTCTCGTCGATGTTCGTCGACCTGCCGGTGGCCGAGGCTGACCCGCTGCGCCGCTACGAACTGGTGAGCGCCGCGGCCCGGGAGCGCAAGGCGGGCGGCCAGGCGCTCGCGGCGAGTGAACTGACCGGGCTGACCGAGCTTGCGCCGCCGGTGCTCCACGCGGGCCTCGCGCGCATGCTGTTTGCCAAGCGACTGTTCAACATCACGATCACCAACGTCCCCGCCTCGCCGAGTCGGCTTTACGCGTTCGGCGCGACGATGGTCGACGTGGTGCCGATCGTGCCGCTCGCGGCCGAGCACGCGCTCGGAATCGCCGTCGTCTCTTACGCCGGCGAGATGACATTCGGGTTATGCGCCGATCGTGGGACTGTGCCCGATCTCGATGTACTCACCGATGGCATCGTCACCTCCCTGCGCGAGCTAGCCGAGCTAGCCGAGCTGGCGCATGCGACACCGGCGACGCGTTAGAGGTTGCCCGCCGCTTCGCTTGAGTAGAGAGCTCCGGCGCACAGTGCCGTCAACTGATCGATCTCGGTCGTCCCCAGTGTGCGGCCAAACGCGAACCAGCGATCCGCGAATTCCTCAACCATCGCGGTCAGCGCGATCGCCGTGATTTCCAGGTCGAGTTCGCCGTTGATGAGACGGAGCTCGCGGTCGCGTGCGAGCAGGCGGCAGAGCTGCTCGACGATCGATCCCCGGATACGCGCACGCAGCTCGTCGACCTCGGGATGGATCGCGCTTGCGTGATCCCAGGTCCGAACAACGTCCCACCACTCGCTGTAGGTGCGAAAGAAAATGGTAAGCCGGGTGCGGATCGCGTCGCGCGGAGATTGCCGCTCGGGGCCGGCGAGCGGGGCGACCGCGGCGCCGTAGATCGCGCTCGCGGCCTGCTGGGTGAGCGCCAACAGGGCGTCGCGCTTGTCGTCGAAGTACGTGTAGAACGTTCCGTGACTCGTGCCCGCCAGCGCGACGATGTCAGCGACCCGGGTCGAGGCGTAGCCGAGTTTCGCGAACGACTCTCGCGCGGCGGCCAAGAGCCGTTCGCGCGTCGGTCCGCTGGTCCGCTTCGTCCCTCGCCCCGTGGTTCCGCGCGTCCCGTCATTTGTCTCTCGCACGTCGGTCGATGCCATTCGATAACCGTACTCCATGATCATGACGACGACGTCGACGTCAACATCCGCGTCCGAAAAGACGGTTGGGTTTGGCTCGACTTCCGGGGGCCCCTCTGATAGGGTTGATACCGATGTCAACGTCAACGGCACCCACGAAGCGGCGCGCAGCGCGGCACAACGACAACGGCAACGGCAACGGCAACGGCAACGGCAACGGCAACGGAAACGGCCCGCCGGCCCGCGTGCCGGCTGCCGGCTACGCCCAGCCGGCTCCCAAGCCGGCTGCAGCGGCCAAGCTCACAAGCGCCAAGCCCCAATCCCCGAGTGGAATCCAAGGCCTCATCGGTAAGCGCGTCGCCGCCGCCACCGAACACGCCCTCGACGGCCCCAACCAAAAACTGATGCGCGCTCAGAAGCCGGTCTGGGATGCCCTCAATAAGTACTACTTCCGGCTCGAGACGTCCGGTTGGGACCGACTGCCGGGGGAGACGTCGCTGCTGATCGGAAATCATTCGGGTGGCTCGCTGACGATGGACGCCTGGACGTTTGTCTTCGAATGGTGGCTGCGATTCGGCACCGAGCGCGTGCTTCATCCGACCGCGCACGATGTCCTGATGGCCGCGCCGGGACTCGGCGACTACTTCCGCCAGGTCGGCGTAATTCCAGCCTCCCGCCCCGGCGTCACCGCAGCACTCGACGCCGGTTGCGATGTGATCATCTGGCCGGGGGGAGACGTCGACGCGATGCGCAACTGGCGCAGACGCGATCGGGCTGTCCTCGGCGGCCGCAAGGGCTTCGTACGCCAGGCGATCCGCTCGGGCGTCCCGATCGTGCCCGTGGCCAGTGTCGGCGGCCATGACACAGTCTTCGTCCTATCCGAGGGCAAATGGATCGCGAACGGCCTCGACCGCATCTCGGGACTGAAACGCAAGCTTCGCGGGACCCGGCTGCCGATCGTGCTTGGGATCCCCTTCGGCCTGACGATCGAGACCATTCCGACCCACCTTCCGCTGCCCGCGAAGATCCGCACCGAGCTGCTCGATCCGATCTACGTCGCCAAAGACCCGGAGCGGGTCAACGATCGCGAGTACGTCAACTCGATCTACCTCGAGGTCGAATCCGCGATCCAGAGCGGAATGGATCGCCTCGCCAAGCAGCGGCGCTTCCCGATCTTCGGGTAATGCCGGTCTAGCGACTGTTTAACGTGTCGCGCAGCGCCAGCACAATCGGCGGGCGCGCGGGGGTGCGGTCGCGGTGACGGCCGCGCTCGCGCCGCTCGGACGCCCGCGCTCACGCCGCCACGGACCATGCAAAACGAGCAAAAGTCCCCCTCCGGCGGGGGTTGGGAGTTTGCTGCGTTTTGCGTGGTGGCGCGGTGGAGGGAGCGGTGGCGCCGGGCACGCGGAGCGCTGGCGCCGGGCACGCGGAGCAGTGGCGCGGTGGCGCTGAATCGGGGCGCGTGAAACGCCCCGGGCTTTAGCTTGTCGCCGCCCGGGGCGCGGGTGCAAACACCGGAACCGTCTCGCCGTCACGCACTATCGGGAGATGAGCACCTGGTGAGGTTGGAGCCGGGTGTCGGCGCGTATCGTCTCTGATAATGCAGGCCAGCGCGCCGGTGATGGCCAGCGCGCTGGAGGCAGTGGGGGTGTGTCAGCTCTTGGCCAGTGGCCAGACCGGGAACACAGTCCGGCCGTAGGAGTACTCGCACAGCTCCGCCAAGGCCAGATAGAAGGCGAGCGCCGCGGCCACGATGCCGGTGATGCCACCGATCTTGATCAGGTTGGCGTGACCGCCGTAGTTGCCCACGGCGAGCAAGACGAAAGTCGCGAGCACGGTGCCGAGCGCCACGACGACGGTGACACTCGTGCGGAAGGACGCGAGCCACAACACGAGGACCATCGGGGTGAACGCGTATAGGAGCAGGCCCAGTGCATGCCCTGCCTGCGCCGCCGGCACCTCTTTCAAATACCACTGAAGGATCGCGGCCAGCGAGATCCAGAACGCGCCGAAGCATGAGAACAACACGCCCTGGAAGGTATTGCCGTTCCGCATTTGGATGAGCCCCCCGATCAGCTGGGTGGTACCGCCGAAGATCAGGCCGACGCTGAACACCACGGGCGACACGGTCGCGGTGATCGCTTTCGCGTTGATCAGGCTCAGCATGAGCGTGACGACGGCGAACGCCAGCAGCGAGAGCGG
>DATBYI010000331.1:0-3633 GCA_036513815.1 Solirubrobacteraceae bacterium | reverse complement strand
TGAGACGATCTCCGACAATGATCCTCCGGGGTCCGGTCATCGGTCGGGAGCGGGAGTTGCTGGCCGTTGCGGAGATGCTCGGCCGTGGTGGCGTTGTGACGGTGACTGGCCTTGGCGGGTCCGGCAAGACGAGCCTCGCGCTGGAGGTGGCGGCTCGGGGCGGCTCGGGAGGTGTGCCGCAGGAGGCGGTTGTGGTCGAGATGGCTTCTGCTAGGACGTTCGAGCACGTGGTCGACGGACTGCTTCGCGGGCTCGGTGGCCGCGAGCGCGGCGGCCGCGGCCCTCTGGAGATCGCCGCGGAGAGCCTCGCGGCGCGACCGGCGTTGCTCGTGCTGGACAGCTGCGAGCACGTTGCCGGGGAGATCGGGCGTGCCGTTGGAGCGTTGCTCGACGCGGTCGGAGAGGCGCGTGTGCTGGTGACGAGTCGTGAGCCGTTACGGATCGTGGGTGAGCGGGTGTTTGTTCTCTCCCCGCTCGGCCTGCCGGACCCCGCGGGTGACGTCGCAGCCGTGGTGCGCTCGGACGCCGGTCGGCTGTTCGTCGACCGGGCGGCGACCGCGGATCCCGGCTTTGAGCTGACCGCCTCGGCTGCACGGGCGGTCACCCGGATCTGTCACGAGTTAGATGGCCTTCCGCTTGCGCTGTGCCTGGCCGCGGCCCAGGCCGGCACGGTTTCGTTGGGCGAGATCGCCGACGGTTTGGCTCGCCGTGGTCGCCTCTGGGGGGAGGCGACGGATAACAACCACGATCGGCATCGGTCGGTTCGCGCCTCGCTCGACTGGAGCTGGCAGCTGCTGGACGAGCGCGAGCGCGGGTTGCTGGGAGCGCTCTCGGTTTTCGCCGACGGGTGGACGGTCGCTGCCGCGGGCGCGGTGGCGCCCGAGGAGGTCGGTCGGCCTGAGGTACGCGGTCGGCTCGAGCTCCTAGAGGCCAAGGGGCTGATCGTGGCGACGCCGCGCGAGCAGCACGAACGCTGGTCGTTCTTGCAGACCGTCCGCGACTATGCCGCGGAGCAGCTCGTGGCAACGGGTGAGCACGAAGCGGTTCGCGATCGGCATATGAGGTGGTTTCGCTCATACGCCGCGGAGGCTGATGGCTCCCTGCTGGAGACCGCCGGCCACCGTCCTTTCGACCTGGAGGCTTCGAATCTGCGACTCGCGTTCGAGTGGGCGCTCGAGCGCGATCACCGCGCTGCGCTCGAGATCGCGGGCTCGCTCATGCGCGACTGGATCCTCGCTGACCATTTCGAGGAGGGGGCTCGGGCAAGCACCGCGGCACTCACGGTGACCGATGAGGGGGAGGATCCCGCGCTTCTAGCACTCCTGCATTGCGGTGCAGGGCTGATCGGAACGCTCCGCGAGGACTACGAGGCGGCGCTGGCGAGCACGCAATCCGGAATCGGGCTACTGGCAGGAGTGAATGACGCCGGTGCCCAGGCGCGGTGCCTGCAGATGGCCGGAATGGTCCTGATCCTCACCGGCCTTGACCTGTCCGAGGGCCTGCGGATGGCGGAGCGTGCGGTCGAGCTGACGCGCGCCTCGCGCGACCAGCTCGGACTCGGGTGGGCGTTAGTCAACGTCGCGATGGCGGCGAGCATCTCGGATCGGTTTGACGCCGCGCGCGCGGCGTACGACGAATTCTTGACGATCCCCGGCGCGTCGGAGCACGCCCGGCTGCGCACCTGGGCAGAGCTGGCGGCCGCGTGGACCGAGCTCGCGGTCGGCTCGCCCGAGCGGGCGGTTCGGCATGCCGACGTTGCCCTCGAGCTCGAGGGCGACCGGCCGTCGATGACGCACTTTGTGCTGCTCTGCAACCGGGTGCACGGCCTGGCACTGCTCGGGCGAGCGCAAGACGCGATCGAGGAGGGTCTGCGGGCGCAGGCCGATGTCCGAGAAGCAGATGCCCCGATGGCTGCTCCGGCGATCGAGATGGCGCTAGCGGTGGCGGAGCTGATGAACGGGCGGCCTGAAGCGGCCGAGGTTCGCGCTCGACCGCTGCTGGAGGTACCGCAGACGCATACGGTCGCGCTGATGCGCGAAGTGCTGGCGCACAGCGCGCTCGCTCGCGGCGACGCGCACGACGCACGCCGGCACGGCGCTGAGCTGGCGATACTCGCGCAGCAAGCGGCCAGCCCCCGTCATCAAGCGCTCGCCGACTACCTGCTGGGCTGCGCCGCGGTGATCGATGGCGATCCGGAGCGTGGCCGGGAGCTTCTGCAGAGGAGCCTCGCCGGCTACTCGGAGCTGGGCCTCGAACGCGGCGCCGCGGACGCCCTCGAAGAGTTGGGACTGCTTGCCGTATCAGCTGGAGATGGCGTGCGCGGCGCGCGGCTCGTGGGCGCCGCCAACGCGGCGCGCACAGGTCTCTCGTGCGTCGCGTTGCCGCGCAACATGGCGCGGCTCTCGAGCGCCCGCGCGCGGCTTATGGCGCACGACGGCGGCGGAGCGTGGGAGGCGGCGTGGGCCGACGGCGAGGCGCTCGCGCTGGCTGACGCGATCGCCTACGCTCGCCGCGCCCGCGGCCCGCGTGGCCGCCCCGCGGTGGGCTGGGGCAGCCTTACACCCGCCGAGCTCGAGGTGGCGCAGCTGGCGGCCGACGGCTCGTCGAACCCCGAGATCGCCGCACGTCTATTCATGTCCCGCAGCACGGTGAAGATGCATCTCTCGAGCGTTTACAGGAAGTTACGGATCGCGAATCGTGCCCAGCTAGCGCGCGAGATGACGGCGCGCACGGTGAAGCCCTCGTAAACCACGCCAAAAGTCTGGCCAAGTGGCTGTGGTTCTGGGCCAGAAAGCCGAGAACGATGGACAGATCGTGTGCGGCGCTCTGCGGGGACTATCCGGCACCGGGGTGACGGCGATCGTCGTGCTGGCGATCGGCGGCTGCGGCGGGGGGTCATCGAGCGGGGCGTCATCGAGCGCGGCGTCATCGGGCGGGGGGTCGTCGAGTCCGACCGTTGCCCTCACGTCCTACGTGGTCCACGGCAACGAGGAGACTGGCTACGCAATCCAGCGCCCCCTGGAGCACTACAAGACCGCCGCCGGCTACGCCTCGAGCGAGCAGAATCCGGCAGACGCTCAGCGGCTGGCGAGCGCGGGCTTCCAGCAGGCGCTCGTCGAGAACACCGGCGGCGGAAATGGCATCTCGTTCGTGTTGCAGTTCGCCACCGTGTCAGACGCCACACGCGAGCAGTCCTACGAATTTCAAAGCGACGTCGCCGGACAGGGCGGCACGCCATTCCGCTTCTCCGTGTCAGGAGTTCCCGGGTCAGAGGGCTTCGGCGCGCGCCCAGTCGACGGGCAGGGCGACGCCAATGCTCTCTTCAGAGAAGGTCGGTGCGTGCTGCTCGTGGGCGACGAGTCAGCTCCGCATCCCAAGTCCTATGAAGCAGCGGTGATCGCCGGCGTCAAGGCGGTCTACGCGCGGACGGCCGGGCATGATGGCGTGTGCTCGGGCTGAGGTCAGCGCGGGGGCAGCTGACCTCAGGTCTGCTTGATCCTGAACCCGAGCGCCACCGCGGCGGTGCCCGAGGCCGCCATCACGATTCCCATCGGTACGGCCGAGGCGCCGGCGACGCCCACCACGGGCGCCACCGCGGCGCCGACTAGGAACTGCGCAGCGCCAAACAGCGCG
>DATBYI010000330.1:0-2071 GCA_036513815.1 Solirubrobacteraceae bacterium | reverse complement strand
GCCCAGTCGAGCCGGAGTAGACCACAAACACGCGGGGCGGTATGCAGCGCCTGATTGCCTTCATGGGGGCATCGCGCTCGTCCGGTTGGGTCAAGGGCGCCGCTGGGGCCTCAAAGCTGCGCCCGCTCGGTGCTGACCTCCCGCGCAGGGCAGTAGTCCTGCGCTCCACCCTCCCGTGAGTGGAGGTCTGCCAGGGACGGGCGGACACTACGCGGAACGCGTCGAAGCGAACAGCTGAACGCTGTTTAGGAAAGGACAGGCGTGTGCGTCACGATGATCTGCAACTCCTCGTGACTCGAAGTGTAAGTCGCCAGATCAAGCTGCTTTTGGGTGCTCAGGCCGATCTAGGTGACACCAGCGATCCCACAGTGGGGCGCTATTCGCCGGGGACGGGACCGAACAGGGTGACCTTGCCATGATCCGGGACGCTGGCACAAGCCGGGCTCGAGGCGCTGCCCTTCCAGGCTGTGGTCTCGGAGTGTGCGATGCCCTCGAACCTGTAGTGGACGACTGGGCCGCTGACGTGGGTGAGCGAGATGGTTAGCGTCGTCTCGGCCACCGTGGGCGCGCCGGCGTAGTCGGCGGTAACCATGGCCGTGCCCTGGTCGCTGACGCGACCATGCCTGATCCTCAGCGTGGGGGCAAGGACCGCGATACTCGCGTACCCACTGTTGGCGATCAGTTGGGCGTTGGCAGCGTCGGGCGTACAGCCGAGGGACAGGTGTGGGATCGATGACCCGCTGGCCCGCACGTGGAACTCGACGTCAGCGGAGGGATGGCCAACGAGGCTCGCGTAGTAGCCGTTGCGGACCTTTGGGTTGGCAGTTGAGCTGGCGCCGGCAGAGCTGGGCAGAGCGGTGGTGAGCGCCGCAAGAGCCATCACGGCCGCAGGGGCGAGCAGGATGGTCTTTGTGCGCATTCGCGGCACCCTATCGTCTGAGGGACGTCCGAGCTCGAAGCCAACCGGTGAGCAATTACCAACGGGTCCGCGACCATCCGAGACCCGCGGGATTGGCTACCAGGAGGTGCGGGAGACGATCTGCGGTTCCGGCCCTCCCACGCCGGCGGCGCCGAGGACGGGATTATTGGGATCCCGCGTGAACGGGTTGATCTGCGCCCCCAGGGCCGCCGCACCGCTGTTCGCCGCCTGCACTGCGCCCGCCGGCTCCGCGGCAAGGGCGTCGATCACGTTGCGGAATCCCTGCGACTCCTCCGCCAGCAGAGTGGGATCGACGGTGCCGGGCAGGTCGGCGGTCGTGTGGAAGAAGATGCTTGAACCAGTCCAGCCGATCGTCGGCACGCCGTCGGCGTAGGCCGAGACCTGCTCGCCCGCCGTCGAGATGTGGTCAGCCGTGGTCGGCACCGTTACCCCCCCGGCGAAGAAGTCCGGGAAGAGCGCTTCGATGAGCGGGTTCTCGCTGTAGTGGAGCCCTCCGCTGGGGCTCGGCACGGGGCTGACCGTGAGTTGACCGTTCGGTCCTTCAGTGGTCGTGGGATTGCCAATCCCCGAGCCAAGCCACACGAAGGCGTCCTGCCCCGTGAAGAAGCTGCCCGTCGCCTTGATCAGGGCATCCAGCCCGAGGAAGCCCACTTCGTGGCCCGTCGTGAACAGGAACACGAGCGTCACCGGGCGTTGGCTGCGCGGGAGCTCGGCGTAGTGGCGGGCGAGGCCGAGCACGGCAGCATCGCCCGAGCCGCGCTCGGAGGACGCCGGCACCATGCTCGAGGACGGAGTGGCGACGAAGATCCGCCGCGAGGGGTCCTTCCCCGGAAGGACGCCCCAGACGTCGCTGTCGACGGCGGTGCCCTCCGCGGCCTGGAGCAGGACGTTTGCGCTCTGACCCGCCTCAGCGGCGCTCACGACGCTCGCGCCGGTGTCCTTGCCCACGTACAGAACGGGGACCGAGCCGGTGCCGTCGCGGGAGTTGATGTCCTCCCAGGCTGGGAAGTCCTCAACACCCGGGGAGACCGCGACGATCGCCTTCGCGCCGGCCGCGGCGCCCGCTTCGACGGCCCCCAGGACGCTCCCGCCCGAGAACACGATGATCTTCCCGGCGCCGGCGCTCAGGTC
>DATBYI010000329.1:0-5065 GCA_036513815.1 Solirubrobacteraceae bacterium | reverse complement strand
TGGCCGCCGAGACAGCCATGCCGAGCGCGAGCGCGATGATCGGGGCACTGACCCGCGGGACGAGCGTCCCCAGGGGTAGAGCCAACGCCGCAATCGTTGCCGCCGCTGCCAGTCCGGCCAGGGGAGAACCGCCCGGCGGAGCGATCGCCGGTCGCGGGCCGGGCCGGGGATGGCGGGAAGCAAAATCAGGAAAGACGGACATCCACGAGGAGCATCGCCCCTCGTGGTGCCGCAATCAAAGCCAATTGCGCGTCGATGGATCAGGATTACTTATGGACAGCTGTAAGATCAGGCGCGTGGACGAGCGACGTTTGGAGGCATTTCGCGCGGTCGGGCGCGAGCTCAGCTTCAGCCGCGCGGGCCTCGCGCTCCATCTCTCGCAGTCGGCCGTCAGCCAGCAGATCGCCGCACTCGAGCTCGAGCTCGGCGGGAGGTTGTTCGACCGCTCGCGCAAGCGCGTCCGGTTGACACCCGCCGGCGCCGCGCTGATCAACCGGGTCGACGCGCTGCTCGGCGACTTCGCCGAGGCGCGTCGTGCGGTGGCCGCGGCCCGGGGCGCCGTCGAAGGGGAGCTTCGCGTTGCCGCGAGTCGCACGATCGGCACCTACCTCCTGCCCGGCCTGCTCGCAACGCTTGGGCGCCGCCATCCGACCCTGCGTCTCGAGATCGCGATCGAAAACAGCGAGCGCGTCGTCCAGACGCTGCTGGCCGGGCACGCCGACGTCGGCTACATCGAGGACACGGTCGCCCGCTCCGGGATCGTGCTCTCCCCGCTGCTCGAGGACGAGCTCGAGATCGTCGCCGCCTCCTCGCATCGGTTCGCCGCCATGGGCGAGATTGCACTCGACGATCTCGCCGCCGAGCCGCTCATCGTGCGCGAAACCGGCTCTGGCACCCGACAGGTCGCCGAGGAACATCTGCAGTCGGCGGGGCTGCGACTCGAACAGCTTCACGTCGCGGCCGAGCTGACCGGGATCGAGGCGATCAAAGGGGCGGTCGAGGCGGGACTCGGGGTCACGATCCTTTCGCGCCTGACCCTGGCCAAGGAGCTCGCGCTCGGAACCCTCGTCTCTCGACCACTCGCCGGCGTTCCGATCCGCCGCACCATGTTCGCCGTCACCGTCACTGGCGGCGTTGAGCTTCCAGCGGCGCGCGAGCTCACGAGCCTGCTCGCAACCGCCCCTCGCTGAGCCGGCCGCGGGGTGTCTGCGGTACCCGACCGTCCGGCTCTCGCGATGCAGCGGGCGGGGCGACGCGCAAGACTCTTCCCGTGCGACCGAACCCAATCCACGCCAGCGACGACCCCGAGGTGGTGCGGCAGCTGATCCTGGAGAACCCGTGGTGCACGCTCGTGAGCAGCAACGCCGGCGAGCTCGTCGCCTCGCACTATCCAGTGCTCATGGATGACGAATCGGCTGAGTTGGCGGTCCTGACCCACGTCGGGCGTCCGGACGAAAAAGTCCACGGATTCGGCGACCAGGAGGTCATGCTGATCGTCCAGGGCCGCCACGGCTACATCAGTCCGAGCTGGTACCTGCCTGGATCGACCCCCGCCCCGACCTGGAACTTCAGCGTTGCCCACTGTTACGGGGTGCCCGAGATCCTCGGCGCCGAGGAGAACCTGCGCGTGTTGACGCGGCTCGTGGAGCATTTCGAGCGCCACGTCGAGCACCCGCTATTCCTCGACCCGGAATGGGGCGCCCAGCTGGCCAAGGGAACCGTCGGACTTCGCATCCCGATCTCGCGTTTCGTGTGCAAGATCAAGCTCAGCCACGACAAAGGCCTGGAAAACCAGCGGCGGGTGATCGCGGCCTTACGCGCGCCGGGGCGCTATCACCATCCAGATCTGGCCGACGAGATGGAGCGCTCGATCACCGGTTGACGCATCTGTGAGATACCGAAGTCGTTCCGGGTAGGAGAACCCCATGTCTGATCGGATCTGGTTCATCACGGGCGCCTCGCGTGGCTTCGGTCGTTCGTTCGCGCAGGCCGCCCTCGCGGCGGGCGACCGCGTCGCCGCCACCGCGCGCGACACCTCTTCGCTCGACGACCTCGTCGCCGAGCATGGAGACGCCATCCTGCCCATCGCCCTCGACGTCACCGATCGCGCCGCCGCGTTCGCGGCCGTCCAAACGGCCCACGAGCGGTTTGGGCGTCTCGATGTCGTCGTCAACAACGCGGGCTTCGGTCTCTCGGGCGCCATCGAGGAGATCACTGAGGAACAAGCACGCAGGCAGATCGAGGTAAATCTCTTCGGCGCGCTGTGGGTGACACAGGCCGCGCTGCCCATCCTGCGCGCGCAGGGCTCGGGCTGGATCGTCCAGGTCTCCTCGATCGGCGGCCTGGCCGCATTCCCGCTCACGGGCGTCTATCACGCGAGCAAATGGGGGTTGGAGGGCTTTTCGGAGTCGCTGCGCCAGGAGGTCGAGCCGTTCGGGATCAAGGTCCTGATGGTCGAGCCGAGCGGCTTTCGCACCGACTGGGCGGGTTCCTCGATGGTCCGCGCCGAGCCCATCGACGCGTATCAGGCGATCGAGGCGATCGCCGAGCGCCGCGCGTTCCAACAAGAGGACAACAACGGCGCCCAGCCGGGCAACCCCGACCTCGCCGCCCAGGCGCTGCTCGACACCCTCGCCCGCGAAGACCCGCCTTTCCGTCTGTTACTCGGCAACGTCGCCTACGACGTGGCGGTAGACCGCTACGAAGCTCGGTTGAAGGAGTTCCGCGCGGGTGAACAGGTCGCACGGGGTGCCGACGACCGGTAGGGGTGTCCCGCTTGATCTGTTGCCCGTAGTTTTCGGAGTTTGAGGGGGTTCGGGCTCAGCTGATATCGATCGGCGTGCCGATCTTGAGTAGGTGCCAGAGGGTGGTGATGTCGCCGTTGCGTAGACGGATGCAGCCGTGGGATGGATCGCCAGGGATCAGCTGTGGTTGGTTCGTGCCGTGTATGCCGACTACGCCGCCGCCGGGCCAGTCGGTGAGCGTCGGAGCGTATGCGCTCGTGGCGAACGCGAACGGGCCGTATGTGGCGCCGCCGATTGCACGCAACTTCTCGAGTACGTAGAAGTGCCCGGCGGGGGTTGGCAGGGACGGGCGTCCGATACCGACAGGGGCGCTCCAGATCGCGTGGCCATTTCGGTTGTAGAGCGTCGCGCGAAGGGTTGAGCGATCGATGACGAGCAGGCCGTAGACGACGTGGAGCGGACCGAGGGCACTCGCCCTGACCCAGCCCGTGGTGCCGTTGGGGCGTTGCGGCAGCGAGATGTCGGTCCACACCACGCCCGTCTTCGGCACGCGCTCTTCGCGCGACGCCGTGTAGATCTGCGCCTGGCCGAGACCGTCCGCGGTCAGGAAGCGCAGCCGCCCCACCGCGCGAGCGTGCACGGACGGAGCGGCTCGAACGGTCGCGCCAACCTGCGGATAGGCCCAGTAAGAGACTCCCGGGCTGTTGGAGAGAGCGATGACCGAGGGTGCAGATGTTGCGCCCGGGGCTGAGGGAACGGGAGCTGACAGAGCGGCAGCGGCGCCTGGCCCGATGGCCAATGCGCCGATGCCGACAGTTGCCAGGAGCCACCGAGCGGTATGGATGCTAAGACGCGGCATGAAAGCTCCCGGACAGCCGCTATCCGGCAAACACCGGGAGGACCGCGGCGGCCCTGACGCGAACGAACGTCCCGGCGCGCGAGATGCGCGCGCAGCTCCCGTTTCTCAGCGTCGCCTTTGCGACCAACCTGTGCGCACCGTAGGAGAGCCTCGTCGCGTTGATCGTGATCGAGAACCGGCCGTGACTCGGCTTGGTCAGGGTCACCAGCTTGCGACCGTCCAGATAGAACGTCACGCTCTTGACGCCGACTCCCGTCAGGTGAGCCGATAACGAGTTACGCACCTTCCCGATGACGCCGGTCAGCTGCGCCGGTGAGGCCAGGCACGGCCGGGTGACAGTCGCACTGGAAACCGAGGAAACAGGAACAGAAACCGGAGTGGTAAGGACTGAAACCGGGGCAACAACAACGGAAACAGCGACCTGCTCGGCTGGCTGCCCGCAGCTGTCTGCGGCTGCGGCGTTGTTGGCATCGCCACTGTAGGTAGCGGTCCATTGGTAGTTCCCGGCCGTGTTCTCAGTAACGACTGGCGAGGCGTAGCTGCCGTTGCCGTTCACCGTCGTCGTCCCCGTGCTCAGCACCGTTGAGCAGGTGGTGTCGCTCTGCGCGTAGAGGTGGAATGTGATCGTCCCAGTCGGCGAGTTGGCGCCGGTCAACACGGCCTGGTCCTCGATCGTGCCGCCGGTCGCAATACCCGGCGAAGCTGTCGTCACGATCGTCGGCTGGGCTGCGCAGTTGGGGATCGTGAGGTTATTCGAGTACGAGCTCGAGTTGCCGTCAGTGGTCTGGCTGGATGTCCAGGCGGATGAGGCGACGACACGGCCGGCGCGCGCCGGGATCGCGACCGTTAGCGAGTCGGAATTCAATGGGAAGGACACGTTGCCGGTCGTCGTGGTCGTCGCGCCACCCATGGGGGTGTAGGCGATCTTCCAGGTGGGCGTGTTCCTGCCGCCGTTTCCAGTCCCGGCTGGGTTCGCAAAATTCGACCAGTAGAACGTCACCGAGTTGCCGGTCGCTGAGCTGCACGCTGTGCTCGCGGTTACGGTGTGGGCCTGAGCGCCTGCGACGAACGTCGCGAAGGTCAGTAGAACCAGCGGAAATATCAGCCGGCGGGCGTGCTTGCGTGGCCAACGACCTCGTCGACTTGTCGCCCGGGTGGCGGGAGGGAAAGGACTGTCGGTGATCATGTGCTGCTCCCTGCGGTCGGGTGTGGATCCGGCGCTGACGCAGGGAAGCGCTACGGCGATAATCGCCAGCCCCCAGTGCCCCACGCTACGGCGCGAAGCCGTCCAGGCCTCACGGTGAAGCCGGCCCCGTAAAGAGGCCGAATGACGAGCTCCGCCGAAGTTTGAGGCGGAACTAGCTGCATTAACATAGCACGGGCACGTTCAAACCTCCTGATACCGAGCATTTCCGTGCCTTGACGCCCAGCGAGCCGAAGGATCGGCTGCGTTTGTGGAGTT
>DATBYI010000328.1:0-4241 GCA_036513815.1 Solirubrobacteraceae bacterium | reverse complement strand
GTCTCGATCGAGCCGGAGACGGTGACGCCGCTGGCGTTCGCGGTGCTCGACCCGCCCGAGGACCCGCAACTGCTGTTCCGTCGCGACCCGCCGGTGCCCGACTTCCAGCTCAGGCCCGACGAGGTCGACGGGGCAACCGTCGCGGAGGTCCCGATCCTGTGGATCACCGCGAGTGCTCTGTCGCACGAGCCGAGCGGGGCGACTGCCGAGGGGATGCTCAGGGCCCGTGGCCGGCGCCGACACACCGTGCTCGACCTCGACTTTCGCCCGACCTTCTGGTCCTCGCGCGAGGAAGCCTCGGCGCGGATCGGCGCGGCGGTGGCGCACGCGACGATCGCCGTCGGCAACCGCGAGGAGTGCGCGGTGGCGGTCGGATCGGACGATCCCCACGAGGCGGCGCGGCGGCTACGGGCGAACGGCGTGGAGGTCGCGATCGTCAAGCTCGGCGGTGACGGTGTGCTCGTGTCGAGCGAGGAGGGCGAGCGGCTGATCGCGCCGCCGCCGATCCAGGTGCTGTGCGGCCTGGGCGCGGGGGACGCGTTCGGGGGCGCCGTGTGCCACGGACTTCTCAACGAGTGGCCGCACGAGCGCACGGTGGCGTTCGCCAACGCAGCCGGCGGGATCGTCGCCTCGCGCCTGCTCTGCTCGCAGGCGATGCCCTACGAGCACGAGGTGGTCGAGTTATTGGGGAATGGTCGGCGGCGCCTGACGGAGGCGCCATGCGAAGGGTCACCGGCATGAGCGCGACGACGGCAGCCAAGACCGCGGCCGCGACCGACAGGACTCCCGCGCACCCCGGCCGCCGGCGGATCGGCGTCGGGGTGATCGGCTTCGGCTGGCTCGGCCAGGCGCACACCCGGTCGCTGCTGCGGATCCCGACCCTGTTCGAGCAACGCTCCTTCGACACGACGCTGGTGGCGTGCAGCGACGCGCTGCCCGCCCGCCTCGATCAGGCGATCGGCTCGTTCGGTTTCAAGCGCGCGTCGGCCGCGTGGGAGTCGGTGATCGAGGACCCCGACGTCGAGGTCGTCTACATCGCGGCGCCCAACATGGTGCACGTGCAGCTGGCCGAGGCGGCCGCGCAGGCCGGGAAGGCCGTGTTCTGCGAGAAGCCGGTCGGGGGCACGCCGGACCAGGTGGCCCGCGCGGCGCGGGCGGCCCGCGACGCGGGCGTGATCAGCGGCGTCGGCTACAACTACCGGTGGGCGCCGCTCGTGCGCTATGCGGGCGAGCTAATCAAGGGCGGCGAGCTCGGCGAGATCACCAACTACCGCGGGCGGTTCTTCTCGATGTACGGCGCCGACCCGCTCGGCGTGAACTCGTGGCGCTTCCAGCTCGACCAGGCCGGCTACGGCGTCACGAGCGACCTGATGAGCCACGCCGTCGACCTGGCCCACATGCTGCTCGGTCCAATCACCCGGGTGACCGGCACGCTGAAGACGTTCATCGCCGAGCGCCCCGCGCCCGGTGACGGCGCTAGCCACTACGGGCGCGGACGGCCGGAGGACCCGCGGACGCCGGTGACCAACGAGGACTATGCCGCGATGCTGTGCGAATTCGCGTCCGGCGCGCGCGGAACGTTCGAGGTCAGCCGGACGATGGTCGGGCCCGAAAGCGAGAACGCGTTCGACGTCTACGGCACGCGCGGCGCCGTCGGATGGAACCTCGAGCGTCTGAACGAGCTACGGCTGTATCGAATTCCCGCCACTGAGGACCGAGGATCGGGCTATACGACGGTGCTCGGAGGCGACCGCTTCGGTCATCACGGCGCATTCGTGCCCGGCAGCGGCAACGCGATCGGGTTCGAGGACCTGGTCACGATCGAGGACTATGAGTTCTGTACGGCGGTGGCCGAGGGGCGGCCGTTCGAACCGGGCTTCGAGCAGGCGCTCGCGTGGGCCAGGGTGCAGGACGCGCTGCTGCGCTCGGCGGAGAGTGGGGGTTGGGAGGAGGTGCGTTCGTGACCGCCGCCACCGCCGTCGCGCCCCTGCGGATCGGCGTGATCGGCGTGGGGCGGATCGGGCGCATGCACGCCGAGCTGATCGCCCACCAGGTGCCCGGTGCGGCGCTCGGCGCGGTGTTCGACGCCCACGAGCCGCTCGCCCGCGACGTGGCGGCCGATCTCGCCGTGCCGGCGGCGGGCAGCGTCGGGGAGATCTTCGACTCGGAGCTCGACGCGGTGGCGATCTGCTCGAGCTCGGACACGCACGTGGAGCTGATGATCGCCGCCGCGCAGGCCGGCAAGGCGGTGTTCTGCGAGAAGCCTGTCTCGCTCGACCTGGCCGAGCTCGACCGTGCCCTCGACGCGGTGCAAACGGCCGGGATCCCGTTCCAGATCGGCTTCAACCGGCGCTTTGACCCGGCCCACGAGTCGGTGCGCGACGCCGTCGCGTCGGGGGCGGTCGGCGAGCCCCACCTGGTCCGGATCTCGAGTCGCGACCCGGCGCCACCCCCGCTCGAGTACGTCAAGAGCTCCGGCGGGCTGTTCCTCGACATGATGATCCACGACTTCGACATGGCCCGGTACGTGACCGGGACGGAGGTGGTCGAGGTGTTCGCGCGCGGCGCACTGCGGATCGAGCCGTCGTTCGCCGAGGCGGACGACATCGACACGGCGCTCGTCACGCTCGTGCACCAGGACGGGTGCCTGACCGCGATCGACAACTCGCGCCGCGCCGCCTACGGCTACGACCAGCGGGTCGAGGTGCTCGGCTCCGAAGGTATGGCGGTGTCCGAGAACCCGCGGGCCCACACGGGAAGCCTGATCACCGCCGCCGGCGAGCGCCGGCCGCCCAATCCGTACTTCTTCCTCGAGCGCTACCTGCCGAGCTACGTGCGCGAGTGGGAGGCGTTCGTCGACGCGGTCAGGAGCGGCGAAGACCCGCCGGTGTCGACGGGCGACGCGCGCGCCCCGCTGGTGATCGGGCTTGCGGCGGGACGCTCACTGCGAGAGGGTCGTCCCGTACGCGTCGAGGAGGTGAAGGAACCTTGAGGATCTACCTGACCGGGGCGAGCGGGTTCGTCGGCTCGAACCTCGCCTACGTGTTCGCCCACGAGTACGGGGCTGAGGTGGTCGCCCCGGGCCACGAGCACGTCGAGTTGACCGACGAGCTGATCGTGCGCCGCTCGGTGCTCGCCACCCGGCCCGACGCGATCGTGCACGCCGCGATCTGGAACGACCCGGCGGGATTGCGATCCGACCGGCGCCGGGCCTGGGAGTCCTATGTGGGCGCCACGCGCAACGTGGTGGCTGCGGCGAATGCGCTCGACGCGCAGGTCGTGCTGATCTCGACCGACTGGGTCTACGACGGTACGCAAGGTCCGGCCGTCGAGTCAGAACCGCCCAACCCGATCAACTCCTACGGCTTTCTCAAGGCGTGCTCGGAGCTGATCGTCACCGAATCGGCGGCGCGGGGCACGGTGGCGCGGATCGCCGGCGTGCAGGGCGTCCACCGCGCGCGGCCGCAGACGCCTCGCTCCCAGGACGCCGGCTTCGGCTACCTCGTCGCGTCGTTCGTCGACGCGCTCCGGTCGGGCAACCGGTTCACCCTGTGGGACGGACCGGGGCTGAACCGCGTGGCCACGCCCACGCTCGCCACCGACGCCGCGAGGATGATCTGGCGCGCGCTCGAGCGCGAGGCGACCGGTGTGCTCCACTGCTGCGGCGGCGAGCACGCCGACCGGGTAACGCTGGCCCGCCGCGCGGTGGAGGTGTTCGAGCTCGACGGCGAGCTGCTCGAGGTGAGCGCGCCGCCCGCGGATGTCGTGTCCGGCGAGCCGGTGCCCGTCGATACGCGGCTCGACGCGACGTTCACCGCCCGCGCGCTCGGGATCGAGCTGCCCGATCTGGACACGATGCTCCGGCGTCTGCGGGCCGAGATGGAGGCATCATGGAGCCTGGCATGAGCCGGCTCACCGTGGCCCAGGCGCTCGTGCGCTTCCTGGCCGTGCAGGAGACCGAGCGCGACGGCCGGCGCGAGCGGCTGATCGCGGGCTGCTTCGGGATCTTCGGGCACGGCAACGTGGCCGGGCTGGGGCAGGCCCTTCACCAGTACCGCGAGGCACTGCCATTCCATCCGGCGCGCAACGAGCAGGGGATGGTGCACATCGCGGCCGGCTACGCGCGTCAGCGCAATCGCCTCGGGACGTTCGCGTGCACGACGTCGGTTGGGCCGGGCGCGACGAACATGGTGACCGGCGCGGCGCTGGCCACGGTCAACCGTCTGCCCGTGCTGCTCCTG
>DATBYI010000327.1:0-10208 GCA_036513815.1 Solirubrobacteraceae bacterium | reverse complement strand
TCTGATTCGTTCCGGGTCCGGATCGAGTGAGCATCGAGCTCATTCGCTACTCGGAGCGGCCCGAGCTGTGGTCCGGCACGGGCGAGATCAGCGCCGAGGTGTGGCCGGAGTACAACCTGCACGGGGATGTCTTGAACTCGTTCTGGGGCCGGCTGCCCGACGAGTTCCCTGATTACCAGTTCTGTCTCTACGACGATCGGGAGCGAGAGGTGCTCGCCGAGGGACACACCGCGCCCTGTCCGTGGGACGGGACGCCGGACGGGCTCGGCGACGGCATCGACGCGATGATCGGGGCCGCGTTCGAGGCCCGTCATGCCAATCAAGCGCCCACCGCGCTGTGCGCACTGGCGGCCGAGATCAGGCCGCGCTTCCAGGGCCGCGGCCTAGCCGGACTGATCCTCGACGCGATGGCCGGTCTCGCGCG
The DNA here is from genome assembly GCA_036513815.1 of Solirubrobacteraceae bacterium. GTDB lineage: Bacteria > Actinomycetota > Thermoleophilia > Solirubrobacterales > Solirubrobacteraceae > Palsa-465. Next base: position 9,784 of record DATBYI010000327.1, on the reverse strand, counting down.
CGAGTCCGAGTTCGCGCATCTCATCGCGCCGGTCCGCCCGAGCTACAAGGACCGCTATCCGATCACCCCGATCGAGGGCTACGTGACATGGACCCGCGAGAACGGCGAGCCGTTCGATCCGTGGATCCGCGTTCACGTCAGGAGAGGCGGCGTAATCGTCAAGCCGGCGCCTCGGTCGCTCCGGATCACCGGGACGGTGGGTGAGTGGGAGGAGTGGACCGCGATGCGCTTCCCGGAGGACGGCGCGTACACGTTCCCGGCCGGTCTCGCTCCTCTCGAGATCGACCACGCGCGTGATCTGGGCGCCTACTGGGAGCCGAACGTGTGGATCGTCCACTCGGTCGGCGAGGCCGAGAATTCTTAGTCCGATCTCATCAGGAACGCTTCCGCCCTTGCCACAATCAACGGATGGCTGAGGAGCCAAGCCGGCGTGACTCAGCCCCGCGACTGCGGCGGGGCAGTCCGACCCGCCCCGGCGGGCTGGCACCACAGCCGCAACCCGGCTGGCGGGTAACGCCGTCCGCGGACGGCCGGGGCCAGACGCCGAACCGGCGTCCGCCGGGCGCGCCGTCGCGTTGGCCGCTCCTGGTGGTCGTGATCCTCGCGCTGTTGGCGCTGAACTTCTGGGTCTCCTCGGAGGTCCTCGGCCCCAACCCTCGCGTCTCGATCCCCTACAGCCCGACCTTCCTGAACCAAGTCGAGTCGGGCAACGTCGACTCGGTCTCCTCCACGGGCTCCGCGATCCAGGGAACGTTCAAGCAGGCGATCAAGTACCCGGCTGACAGCGCCACGGCCCCCACCACCGTCTACTTCTCGACCCAGATCCCGTCGTTCGCGCCGGAATCGTCGCTGTTCGCGCTGCTCCAGAAGAAGGACGTGACGATTGACGCGCACCCCGCGAATGCCGGCCCGTCAACGCTGGTCAGCATCATCGTGGGGTTTGGTCCGACCCTGTTGTTCCTCTTACTGATCTTCTGGTTCGTCCGGCGCGCCGCGGCCGGAGGAGGAGGCGCGGGCGGCCTCATGTCGTTCGGCCGCTCCCGGGCCCGCCGGGTCGAGGGCTCCGAGCAGCAGGTCACGTTCAACGACGTCGCCGGCATCGACGAGGCCAAGTCGGAGCTGACCGAGATCGTCGACTTCCTGAAGAACCCGGACAAGTACATCCGCCTCGGCGGGCGCATCCCGCGCGGCGTGCTGCTGAGCGGACAGCCCGGCACCGGCAAGACCCTGCTCGCCCGCGCGGTGGCCGGCGAGGCCAACGTCCCGTTCTTCCAGATGTCAGCGTCGGAGTTCGTCGAGATGATTGTCGGAGTGGGCGCGTCCCGCGTCCGCGACCTGTTCGCCCAGGCCAAGGCGGCGGCGCCGGCGATCATCTTCATCGACGAGCTCGACGCGATCGGCCGGTCGCGCTCGGCCGGCGGGGCCAACATCTCGGGCGGCCACGACGAGCGCGAGCAGACGCTCAACCAGATCCTCACCGAGATGGACGGCTTCGACCCGCGGAGCGGCGTGATCGTCCTCGGCGCCACTAACCGGCCGGAGATCCTCGACCCGGCCCTGTTGCGCCCGGGCCGGTTTGACCGCCGCGTCGTCGTATCGGCGCCCGACCGCGGCGGGCGCGAGGCGATCCTCGTCGTCCACACCCGCGGCGTCCCGCTCGCGGAGGACGTCAAGCTGGGTGACATCGCCTCCGCGACCCCGGGCATGGTCGGCGCCGACCTCGAGAACCTGGTGAACGAGGCCGCGCTCCTCGCCGCGCGGCGAAGCCACGAGAAGGTCAACCGCGAGGACATCACGGACGCGCTTGAGCGGATCGTGCTCGGCGCCGAACGCAAGGTGATGATCTCCGAGGAGGATCGCCGTCGCACGGCCTACCACGAGGCCGGTCACGCGATCGTCGGGATGCTGACGCCCGGCGCCGACCCCGTGCGCAAGGTGTCGATCATCCCGCGCGGCCAGTCCCTCGGCGTCACCTTCTCGGCGCCGGACGCCGACCGGTTCAACTTCGAGCAGCAGCACCTGCTCGCGCAGATCAAGGTCGCGCTCGGCGGGCGCAGCGCCGAAGAGATCGTGTTCACGGACATCACCACGGGCGCCGAGTCCGACATCCAGCAGCTGACGCGAATCGCGCGCGGCATGGTCGGGCGGTGGGGCATGAGCCGCGCGATCGGCCCGATCGCGGTCATCCCCCAGGACGGGATGAGCCCGTTCCTGCCCGGCGTATCCGAGACCTCTGAGGCGACGCAGCGACTCGTCGACGAGGAGGTGCGCCGGATCGTCGAAACAGCCCACAGGGAGGTCTCTACGCTGCTCCGCGAGCACCGCTCGAACCTCGACGCGCTGGTGAACGCGCTGCTCGAGCACGAGACGCTCGACGAGACCGATGCCTACGCGGCGGCCGGGCTACCCCGCAACCCGCTGGCCGAGCCGGAGCCGCACATCGCCCTCGGCGCGGGGCGCGAGCTCGCCCCACCGAATGGCACCCCAACCCCGCCGAACGGCACCCCATCCCCGCCGAACGGCGGGATGGACGGGAACTCAGCGAGTTAGTCGCCCAGGCGCGTCAACCGGGCGAGCGCCTCGTGGCACTCGACGACGCGGCGTTTGACCGGATCGTTGTCGGGCCGGTCGTGTACGAGATCCCAGGTGCGGTCGGCGATCTCGCGTGCTGACTCCGTCGTCGCGCTGTGCCACAGGCGATCGACGAGCTGGATCTCGAAGTTCGCGATCTGGTCCGCCGGGTCGCCGGGCGGCATCCGCGGCAGCGGCTCGCTGATCGTCTCACGCCACATCGCGGTGGCGACGAGCAGTCGGTTTCGCAGCGTGATCTGGTCAATCGGCATGTCGTCGCCGCCAGCGTAACGGATCGGGGTGGCGGCCTCAGACGTTGGGAAGCTGCTGCTTGATGCTCAGTGCCGGCGCGAACAGATCGCCCTGCTCATCCACGCGCGCGAGCACCTCGTCGTAGGTGAAGGTGAGCAGGGCCTCGTCGCCCTCGTCCCGGCACGCCGCCACCTCCTCCCAGCTCACCGGCGCAGAGACGGTCGGGCGCTCACGGGCGCGCAACGAGTACACGTTGACCGTCGTCTTGTGCTCGTCGTTCTGGCTCCAGTCGACCAGCACCTTGCCGGGCCGCAGGCGCTTGGTCATGCGCGAGACGACGATCTCGGGCATGCGCTGCTCGAGCAGCTCGGCCACCCGCTTGGCGAACGGCTTCGTGGCGCGGTAGTCGACCGCGCCGTTGAGCGGGACGTACACCTGGAGGCCCTTCGAGCCCGACGTCTTGGCCACGCTCTCCAGGCGGAGCTGTCCGAACAAGCCGTGCAGCACGAGCGCCACCTCGCAACACTCGACGATCCCCGCCGGTGCGCCGGGATCCAGGTCGAACACCATCATCGTCGGACGCTCGACGCCAGCCTTCAGCGACAGCGACGTGTGCAGCTCGATGTCGGCCAGGTTGGCCAGCCAGATCAACGTGGGGCGGTCCTGCGCCAGCGTGTAGTTGATCTCCCCGATCTTGACCGTCTCGATCCAGTCGGGCCGGTGCGACGGTGACTGCTTCTCGTAGAAGTACGGCTCCTCGACCCCGTTCGGGTAGCGCTTGAGCGTGAGCGGGCGGTCGTGCAGGTGCGGCAGGACAACCGGCGCGATCCGCGCGTAATACGCGACCAGATCCCCCTTGGTGAAGCCGGTCTCCGGATAGAGCACCTTGTCCCAGTTCGTGATCCTGAGCTCGCGGCCCTCGGTCCTGACCAGCACCGCCCCCTCGGGCAACCGCTCCACCGAATCGAACAGCGCTTCAGGCGAACTCGGATCGGCAGCGGGTGCGTCTCCGGAGCCGCCGCTTTCTGCCACCACCTCGGCCGCCGGCTTGTCCTCGCGCAGTCCCTTGAACGAGGCCGCGCGCATCACGCGCTCGGACGTCCACTCGCGGAACTCGATCTCGGCCACGAGCACCGGCTCGACGAACATCGCCTCACGGGGAAATTGAAGGCGCCCACTACCCCCCGGTCCGCCCGCCCGCCCGAACGGGCTGCTCTCGCGCCTGAGTGGCTCTAGCCGTTGCTGCAGATCGGCGAGCGTCTTTTCGGTGAAACCGGTCCCCACCCGGCCGGCGTAGTGAAGCTCCCCGTCCTCGTAGTAGCCCATCAGGAGTGCCCCGATCCGCTTCGTCCGCCGCCCCTCGCCCGGGATCCACCCCCCGATGACGAGCTCCTGCCGGAGCGTGTTCTTGATCTTCAGCCAACTGCCGCCGCGCCGGCCGGGCTCGTAGCGCGAGTCGAGACGCTTGGCCACCACGCCCTCGAGGCCCTGTTTGGCCGTCGCCTCGAGCAGTAGCTTGCCCTCGCCGGGGTGGGCGACGGGGACGCGCCAGGCCGGGCCCTTGAGCTCGAGCGACTCGAGCCGCTGCCGTCGCTCGCGGTAGGGCAGCTCCATCAGCGAGTGGCCGTCGAGGTAGAGCAGGTCGAAGATCGCGTAGACGACCGGCATGGTGCTCTGGAGGCGCCGGATCGCCGACGGCGAGCTGACGTGCATGCGGCGCTGGAGGCGCTCGAAGCTCGGGCGGCCGCTGTCATCGAACGCGACGATCTCCCCGTCGAGCACCGCCTCGTGCATCCCGAGCGCGCCGACCACGCCGCGCACCTCCGGATAGGCATCGGTGATGTCGTTCAGGTTCCGGCTTTCCATGTGCAGGCGACCGGGCTTGACGTAGGCGATCGCCCGCACCCCGTCCCATTTGACCTCGAACGACCAGTTCTTCTGGTCGCGCGGGAGCGTGCTCGCCGGCCGGGCCATCATCGGCACGATCCGCTCGGGCATCGGCTCCCGGTCCGGATCCGCCGGCGGATCCATCCGGTGGATCATCCAGTCGTTCGCCGAATCGCCCGACTTGCCGATCGGGAACAGCCCGTAGCGCCCGCTCAGCCGCTCGCCGTGGAAGGTCACCTCGACCTTCTTGTCCTCCCACTTGTGGACGTCGTAGGTCCCGGCGTCCCAGATCGTCATCGTGCCGGCGCCGTACTCCCCCTTGGGAATCTCGCCATGGAAGTCGAGGTACTCGAGCGGATGGTCTTCGGTCCGGACCGCCAGCCGGTTGTCGGCCGGATCGGCCGGGATGCCGTTCGGGATCGCCCACGACGCAAGGACGCCGTCGTGCTCGAGGCGTAGATCCCAGTGCAGGCGCGTGGCGTGGTGCTCCTGGACGACGAACCGGTGACCGTCGGCCGCGCCGTCGACCTGGCCCGCAGGCTCCGCAGTGGTGTTGAAATCACGCTTGGCGCGATACGTACCGAGCTTTTGAGACTGTTTCGTAGTTGGCACCACGACGGATGATGGCCGAAGATGTCAGCTCGTGGCCCTGGACAAGTTCACCCGCGAGGAGCTGCTGCTGGCGGGCGTGGCGCTCCTCCTGGCCATCGACCTCCTGTTCCTGCCCTGGTTCGACATCAGCGTCGGGTTCGGCGGGCTGACCCTCTCGGTCACCAGCACCGCCACCGGATCACCCGACGGCTGGCTCGGCATCCTCGGCGTGCTGGCATCGCTCGCGCTCCTCGCGGACCTGGCGCTCGAGCGGCTCTCGGCCGCCCAGCTGCCGACAGTGGGCGGTAACCGCGCCACGACGCGGGTGGCGCTCGCGGTGGTGGCGGCCGCCTGCGTGGCCGTCAAGTTCATCCTCAACGTCCACTTCGACTGGTTCGGCGCGGGCTTCTGGGGCGCGGCCGGGCTCTCGGTGGCGCTGGTCGTGCTGGCAACGCGAATCCGCGACGCCTAGCGCGACGCACCCGCCCCTCTCTATGTAAAACGCCCAAAACCGGCCCACCCCGCACCCACCTTCCGCACATAAGCATGTGGTGGGTGGTTATGTGCGGATCACGTCGCGGGTGGGGCGATTTTGGACGTTATGCATGGTGGCGACCCTGAGCCGGCGCGGCCCGGGGTCGGTGGCCGGGGCAGGCGCCCGAGGAACGCGACCGGCCGGCGCGCGGGCGCGAGCGTGCACGAACCCGGGTCTTCACAAACGCTTAGCCATACGCGCCACAATTGCCCGCATGGCGCGCGTACTGGTGGTGGATGACGAACCCGCGGTCCAGCGGGCGCTCGAGCGTGCCCTGAGGCTGGACCGCTACGACGTGGACTTGGCCGGCGACGGCGAGGAGGCTCTCGACGCGCTGGCGAAATCGCCACCGGACGCCGTGATCCTCGACATCGGCCTGCCGCGGCTCGACGGCCTCGAGGTGTGCCGTCGGATGCGCCAGGCCGGCGACCGCACCCCGATCCTCATGCTCACCGCGCGTGACGCGATCGACGACCGGGTCGAGGGACTCGACGTGGGCGCCGACGATTATCTGGTCAAGCCGTTCGCGCTGCGTGAACTCCAGGCCCGGCTGCGGGCGCTGCTGCGCCGCTCCGGCGATGGCGACGAGGGCGAGATCCTGAGATACGCCGACATGGTGCTCGACCCGGTGGCGCATGAGGTCCGCCGCGGCGATCGCCTGATCGAGCTCTCCAAGACGGAGTTCCTGCTGCTCGAGCTGTTCATGCGCCATCCCAGGCAGGTGCTGACCCGCTCTACGATCTTCGAGAACGTGTGGGGTTATGACTTCGGGCCGACCTCCAACGCGCTCGGCGTGTACATGGGTTATCTGCGGCGCAAGACCGAAGCCGGTGGCGAGTCGCGCCTGTTGCACACCGTCAGGGGAGTCGGCTACGTGCTGCGGGACTAGGCTGGGAGGCCGGTAGTGCCTCTCCGTCAGCGACTTGCCTGGGTGTCCGCGGCCGCGGCGGCGTTCGCGGTCGTGGTCGCCGCGATCGTCTGTTACACGGTGGTGCGCAGCCAGCTGCTCAGCCAGGTGGATAGCGCGCTGAAGGCGCAGGCGGCCTCGGTGCAGGACGGATCGGCCACGCTCGGGCAAGCGCCTCCGGGCCCGTCGCCAAGCGCGGGTGGACCGGCCCAGTACTACCAGCTCGTCGCGGCCGACGGATCGTCCACCGGCGATCTGAGGCTTCCCATTACCCAGCAAGTGACCGCGGTGGCGAATAACCAGGCCGACGCCTTTCTCACCGACGTCGAGATCGGCGGCAGCCGCTTTCGCGAGCTGACCTTCCCGACCACGCTGCGCGTCGGCTTCAACCTCGAGCCGGGCGCGGTCCAGCTGGCGCGACCCCTCGACGGAATCACCAACATCCTGCGCAACCTGCGGCTGGTCTTGCTCCTGGTCTGCGCCGGCGGCATCGCGCTCGCCGCGGTACTGGGACGACTGGCCGCCAAGCGAGTGATCGCGCCGCTCGCCGAGGTGGCGGCGACCGCGCGCCACATCGAGGAGACCGAGGATCTGAGCAGCCGGATCCGCGTCCACGCCGACGACGAGGTCGGCCAGCTCGCCCGGCGCTTCAACGCGATGATCGAACGCCTTCAGGGCTCTCGCGAGGCACTCGACGAATCCGTCCGCGCCCAGCGGCAACTCGTCGCCGACGCCTCGCACGAGCTACGCACCCCGATCACGAGCCTGCGCACGAACATCGAGGTGCTGCTCGACCAGGGCGACAATCTCACCGAGGACGATCGCCACCGGCTGCTCGCCGACGTGCTCGAGCAGAGCGAGGAGCTGACCGGGCTAATCGGCGACGTGATCGAGCTGGCGCGCGGCGACCTGCCGATCAGTTCGGCCGAGGACGTTCGGCTCGACCGCGTCGTCGAGGAATCCCTCGCCCGCGCCCGGCGCGACTTCCCGCACGTGCGCTTCGAGAGCCGGCTCGACCCCGTGATCGTCGAGGGCGTTCCGGAGCGCCTGCACCGGGCGATCAACAACCTGCTCGACAACGCCGCGCATCACTCGTCGCGGGAAGGGGCAGTCGAGGTCCTCGTGGATGAGGACGGCGTTCGCGTGCGCGACCACGGTACCGGGATCGACGAGGCCGACCTGCCCTACGTCTTCGACCGGTTCTATCGCGGCGCCAACTCGCGCCACCGCCAGGGGAGCGGACTGGGCCTGGCCATCGTCCGCCAGGTCGCCACGCAGCACGGCGGCTCGATCGAGGCGGCGAACGCACCGGACGGTGGCGCCGTGTTCACGCTGCACCTGCCGACCGTGAGCGGCGAGTCACCGGACCGAGGCGAGACGGCACGGCCGGTGGCGAGCGACGCGCTGTGGAGCCGTTGAGAGCCGGTTAGCGTTTCAGGGGCCGCGCGAGCCGGGTCTGGCGCGCCACCAGAAAGCGACGGCGCAGGAACCAGAAGCACAGCGCGAACACCCCGGCGACGGGCACGAAAAGCAGCGCCTTGATGCGCGGCGGTCCGACCGTCAGCGCGATCACGAACTCGGCAACCACGGCCGGCACGGCGGCGAGCAGGATCGTGTGGGAGCGGTAGCCGGAGAAATGCTCTCGGGCGGTCACCTCGGTCACGCCGAGCAGGCAGAGGACTAGGCCGCCGGCGAGGGCCGTTCCGCTGTGCTTGATCAGTCCGACGACGAGGGCGATCGCGCCGCCCAGGATCGCGAGCTCCGACACCGGCAGCCCGCCGAACGGGCTCGGCGGTCGCTCGCCGTAAGCGCCGAGCGGGTTCGCGCGCCGGCGCGGCGTCCGCGGCTCGCGGTCCGTGGCCGCCCTCGCTCGCGCGTTCATCCCCGCCTCCGCGCGCGCCGCGCGCGGCGTCGAGGACGTGACTACGGCCGGCGACCGGGAACGACGGCGCTTACGCGACCGCGGCTTCGACTTCTGGGTGGCCACTGCGGGCCGAGGATACCCCGAGGCGCCGCCGCCAGGCGCCGCCGCATTAGTTACTTCCTACGTCGTGCGGGCGGTCTCAGGTGGCGTCGAGGCGTCGGCGAACTCACGGAACAGCCCGGTGACCACGAACACCGTCTGCTCGGCGATGTCGACGGTGTTGTCGCCGATTCGCTCGAGGCAGCGGGCGACGAGGATCATGAACATCGCCCATTCGCGCATGTCGAGGTTGTCTCCGACCTCGACGGCGCGTCGGAAGATCTCGCGATTGAGGCGGTTGATCTCCGTGTCCTGACGGACGAGGTCCTGGGCGAGCTCGGTGTTGCGCCCGGCGAAGGCCTGCTTGGCCTGAGATACCTGCGAGCGCGCGAGCCGCCCCATCCGCTCGATCGCGTCGAGGATGTCCTTGTCCTTGGGCGCCTCGTAACCAGACAGCGGGACGAGCTTGGCGATGTTCACGCACTGGTCCCCCATCCGCTCGACGCAGCGGATGACGTGCAGTAGCGCGGCGACGATACGAAGGTCCCCCGCCACCGGCGCTTGCCGGGCCAGCAGCGACAGGATGCCCTGGTGCACCTCGAGGTAGCGACCGTCGATCCGGTCGTCGTCGGCGACGACCATCCCGGCGAGTTCGACGTCCTGGTAGGAGATCGACTCGAGTGCACGATCGAGTTGCTGGATGACGAGCTCGAGCCCGTCGAGCGCCTGCGCCTCCAGCGCGCGGAGGCTCTCATGGAATTGATGCCGCGTCTCGTGCATAGGCAGACCCTTACCCAAACTTTCCGGTGACATAGCGCTCGGTGCGCTCGTCGGATGGATTCGTGAAGATCTTGTTCGTCTCGTCGTGCTCGATGACCTCGCCTTCGAGCATGAACACCGTCGAGTTGGCCACCCGAGCGGCCTGCTGCATGTTGTGGGTGACGATCACGATCGTGTAGCGCTCCTTCAACTCGTCGATGAGCTCCTCGATCTTCAGCGTCGAGATCGGGTCGAGCGCCGAGGCGGGCTCGTCCATCAGGATCACCTCGGGCTCGATCGCGACTGTCCGCGCGATACA
>DATBYI010000326.1:0-3491 GCA_036513815.1 Solirubrobacteraceae bacterium | reverse complement strand
CCGATCCGGTAGCCGCCCGACTTGATCAGGTCGGTGCTCTTGCGCCCGACGAGCTTCAACGATCCCGCCTCGTTGCGGGTGGCCAGGTCGCCGGTCATGAACCACCCGTCGCGCATCGACTCCTCGGTGGCGTCGGGGCGGTTCAGGTAGCCCTGGAACAGGTTGGGGCCGCGGACGGCGAGCTCGCCGATCGTCTCGTCGTCAGTGGCGTCGATGCCCTCGCCCCGTTCGTCCACCATCCGCACCTCGACGCCAGGCAGGGGAGGGCCGACGCGGCCGGCGATCACCTCGTCGCCCAGCCGCGCGCCGGCGTTCATCAAGGTCTCGGTCATGCCGTAGCGCTCGAGGATCGCCTGTCCGGTCAGCTCGCGGATCCGGTCGTGGACGGTGCTCGGAAGCCCGGCCGAGCCCGACACGAGCAGTCGCGCGCCGGCGAACGCCTCGGCCAGCTCGGGATCCTCGGCCGCGTCGCGGGCGATGCGCGTGTACATCGTGGGGACGCCGAACATCACGGTGGCGCCGCGGCGGAAGGCCTGCGCGAGCGACTGGGGCGAGAAGCGGCCGACGTGCTCGACTTGACCTCCGCGGCGGAGTGGGCCGAGCACGCCGATCACGAGCCCGTGCACGTGGAACACGGGCAGGGCGTGGGTGACCCGGTCATCGGCCGTCCACCGCCAGATCTCCGCCAGCGCGTCCAGATTCGAGGTGATCGCCCTCCGCGGGATCTGCACGCCCTTGGGCGGCCCCGTCGTTCCCGACGTGTACATCACGAAGGCCACGTCTTCATCGTCGAGCTCGTCACCGAGCCCGCCGCCGCCGTCTCGACGGCCGAGATCGACGTCGTGCCGGGGGATCCCGGACAGCTGCGGGGGTGGATCGATGCCGCGCCAGGCGACCAAGCGCTCGGGTTGGCTGTCGGTGACGATGTGCTCGAGTTCGCGCGAGCCGAGGCCGGGATTGAGCGGCACCACCGACACACCGGCGGCGAGCGCGCCGACGATCGCCGCGCACGACTCGAGCGCTGGCTGGGCCCACACCGCGACCCGGTCCGCGCCCTTGAGCTCCCGCGACACGCCGGCCGCCGCGGCGGCCAATTCCCGGTAGCTCAGGGCATGGTTGCCAACCCGGATAGCCTCGTCATCATCGGGGTCTGTGAGGCGTGGAAAAAGCTCTTTGGTCATAGGTCTGCGCCGCTATACTCTCTGAAGTATTGAATCCCTAGTGCCTTTGAGGAGTTTTCGCCGATGAGCCCGTCTGGAGCCGAAGTCCTCCGCCAGATAAAGAGCCGGATCGACGAGGTCGATCCCGCCGCCGTGCGCGAGCAGGTCGGCAACGGCGCGGTGATCGTCGATGTCCGTGAGCCCGAGGAGTGGGGGGCCGGCCACATCCCCGGAGCCATCCACGTGCCCAAGAGCTACCTCGAGTCGCGCATCGAGGGCGCCGTTCCGGATCACGAGAAGCACGTCGTCCTCTACTGCGCCTCGGGCAACCGCTCCGCCTGGGCGGCGCGAACGCTGATCGAGGACCTGGGCTACGAGCACGTCGAGTCGATGACGGGTGGCTTCACGCTTTGGAAGGATCGCGGTTACGAGGTCGAGACGCCTCGGACGCTGACCGCAGAGCAGCGCGAGCGCTATTCGCGCCACCTGCTTCTTCCCGAGGTTGGCCCCGAAGGTCAGCAGAAGCTGCTCGACGCCAAGGTTCTGCTGCTCGGCGCCGGCGGCCTCGGGTCGCCCGCCGCGCTGTACCTGGCCGCGGCCGGAGTCGGGACGCTCGGGATCGTCGACAACGACGAGGTCGACCTGTCGAACCTCCAGCGCCAGGTGATCCACTCGAGCGAGCGGATCGGCGTGCCGAAGGTCGACTCGGCCGAGCAGACGATCAACGCGCTGAATCCCGACGTGAACGTGCAGAAGTACCCGGTGCGCCTCGGTCCGGACAACATCGTCGAGATCATCTCGGGGTACGACATCGTTGTCGATGGCCTTGACAACTTCCCGACTCGCTATCTACTGAACGACGCGTCGGTGCGGCTGGGCATCCCCGTCGTGTCGGCCGCGATCCTCGGCTTCGAGGGGCAGCTGTCGGTGTTCAAGCCCTACGACGGACCGTGCTACCGCTGCCTCTTCCCGGTGCCGCCGCCGGCCGAGCTCGCGCCCTCGTGCGGCGCCAACGGCGTCCTTGGTGTGCTGCCGGGCACCATGGGCTTGCTCCAGGCGACCGAGGTGATCAAGCTGATCCTCGACGAGGGTGAGCCGCTGATCGGCCGCCTGCTCATGTACGACGCCCTGGCCGCGCGAGTCACCGAGGTCAAGGTCCGCCGCGACCCCAACTGCCCGATCTGCTCCCGCGAGCCCGACACGATCGCCGACGACGAGCTTGGGGTGTTCCCGGACTACGAGGCGTTTTGCGCCGGAGCCCACTAGGGTTTGTCCGCGACCATGGCAACCGTTCGGATCCCACCCGTGCTCCGGCCGTCGGTCGGCGGCGAGAAGGAGTTGAGCGCTTCGGGCGCTTCAGTGGGTGAGATCCTGCGCTCGGTGGCGGAGGCTCACCCCGACACCGAATCCCAGCTGTTCGCCACGGACGGCGGGCTCAACCGGTACGTCAACGTCTACCTCAACGACGAGGACGTGCGCGTGCTCGACGGGCTCGACACGAGCGTCGGCGAGGGCGACACGCTGGTCATCCTGCCGGCCATGGCCGGCGGGAAACGTTAATCGGGAAGGCTCGGACGCCCGGCGGCGTCCCCTAGGTCGTAGAACACGACCGAAGGGAGCCGGAACCTACATGCGTAATCCATTTGGCCGCCGTCCACGGCGGTCCGCAGTGCTGCTGGCGGGTGTGGCCAGCGTGGCCCTACTCGCGATGGCGGGGATCGCTGTCGGCAAGGCGTTCACGTTGAACGTCGCCAAGAACGCGACCGTGATGAACGGGACGGCGCACACGACCAAGCACGAAGCGATCGTCGTGAACGGGAAGGGATTCGCGGTCTACTGGCTGACCGGAGACTCCAAGTCGCATCCGGAGTGCACCAAGGCCAACCAATGCTTCAGCTTCTGGCCTCCGGTCACCGCCGCCTCGGCCAAGAGTCTGTCCAAGACGTCGGGGATCAAGGGCAAGCTGACGACATGGTCGCGGAATGGGTTCGTCCAGGCCGTGCTGAACGGCCACCCGCTGTACACCTTCGCGCCGGACACCAAGCGCGACGTCGCCACCGGTGAGGGCGTCGTGGGCTTCGGTGGGACCTGGCACGTCGAGGTGCCAGGCGACCCGAAGCCGGCCACAGCGTCGGCGCCGAGCAACCCAGCGCCGATGGGCACCAATCCATATCCATCGGGCTACTAAGCCGCTCGGGGCAGGGGCCGAACGCTGGGCCCCTGCCTCGCTATGCTTTGTAAAGCAATGGCCGCCGAGCGCCTCGAGAACAAGCCCTGCGGGGGCCGGTACGGCGACATCGTCCAGGCCATCGGCCACACCCCGCTGGTCGA
>DATBYI010000325.1:0-5820 GCA_036513815.1 Solirubrobacteraceae bacterium | reverse complement strand
GCAACCCACAATGTGACGCTCGTCGGTCTGATGCAGACCCTCCAGCAGCGCCTCAAACTCGCCCGCCATCCCCTCCCTCTCGCCGACGAGCCCCGGCTCACAATCGAGCTCCACGAGCGCACCGTCCAGGCCATCGCCACGCGCGATCCAGACCTGATCGAGACCACGATGCTCGAACACCTCGGCGTCCTCGAGGAAGCTTGGAGACACCAGACAGGCCGGGAAGTGATCCGGCGAGCGCCAGACTTCCTGACGGCCGGGCGGCCCTGATCACCTCGACGGGCCCGTGCTGCCGGAACGCCGACACAGACGAGAGTGAGGAAGCCCCGGTCGATCGAGTCGCCCCGGGGCTTCCATGTCTCGGAACGGAGCGGAGTTCTACGGCAGCGGTGGGATCGTGTTGAACACGCCCGACGGGGTGACCGCACCCGCGCCGTAGATGCCCTGCGTGCCCACCGGGCTTGCCCCCCCGAAATAGGCATCGTCGTTGAACAGATACAGCGGCCGCCCCCGGTAGGTCACCTGCTCGCTGCCGTCTGGCCTCACGATGACCCCGATGGCGCGCTGGTCGACACCCGGTCCCGCTTCTGGCCACCCGGAGGTGAGGACCGGTGGCCAGAAAACCGCGCACTGTCCCTGACACGCGCGCTCGCGGAACCACCCGTGGCCTCCGAGCTGGTCCCACCAGCGGTCGCTGCCCCAGCTCAAGGTGTAGACGGGGAAGCTCGCGTTGGGGAACGGGGTGTAGTCGTTGTTCATTCTTGAGGCGAGCACGGTCTCCTCGGGTCCGGTACCGCCGAGGGGAGCGGTCTCGAGCTCCAATTCAGCCTGACCAGTTGCCGGAATGCCTCCGCGCGGATTGAGCAGATACCAGATGCCGGCGGGAGTGCTCACCGGATCGTTTACGTTGGCGCCTACCGTGTCGCCGGCGTTTGTGTCCCGAAAGAACCGGTACAGCGGCCAACCGGCGTAGGTCACCTCCTGCACCGTCCCCATGCCAGGGAGGTCAGTGCGGGTCACCGTCCCGAGAAGCCTGGGATTGACCCCCGGCCCCGCGATCGGAGCGCCGTCGGTGAGGAGCGCCGGCCACAGGACGGTGTCGCAAGGCTTGTTCTTGACGTTCGGGTTGTCGCTACACGCGTACGGCGCGCCGTTCACCGCGTGCAGCTGGTCTGAGGTGAGCAGGTAGAGCGAGCAACCTTGATAAGACCCGGAACCGATGACCAGCACTCTGCCGTAGCGCGGCGTCCACGCCGCCGACACGGTTGCAGGACCGGTCGGTGCGCTCGTGACAGGGTCCGAGCAAGGACTGGTAGCGGCGCTCGCCGGCGAACTGAACAGAAGCGCCACGCTCATGTAAACGCCAGTACCGACCAGGGCGATCAGAGCTGCGCGCGCGATCTTGAATGTCATCGTGCCCTCCTATCGGGTGGCGGGATCGAAGTGATCACGGCGCATGCGAACGGCGACGAGGCCACCGCCGGTGGCGAGTATCACGATCCCGATGCCTCCCGCAGCGCCGATGCCCGCGTCGCCCCAGTCAAAGCCGCTCGATGCGGCGTGGACTTGAGCCGACGCGCTCGCCTTATTCGCCGCCGGGACGGCGATGTCGAATGCGGCCCTGAGCTGGGGGTCGTTGAGAGCGGAAAGGGCGGCGACTCGGTCGTTGGCGGCGCTGTCTGCGGCCGGCGGGCTTACTGGAATCATCGACTTGTCAGGACGGTCGTAGACGCTGGTGGGCGCTTGTCTGCCCGTGGTCGAGTAGCCGATGGGCATCGCGCTGGCCGCCGGAGCGCCGGCGGCCGCAATCGATAGGATGATCGCCGCGGTTGTGGCGGTACGTTTGGTCATGGCGGGCTCCTTGGTTCCGGACCGGACGGATGGGTGTGATCCGATCGCTGTTGTCATCGCGGCGATCATCAGCGAGCGCCATGTACCGCGCCATGGTCGGCCGGGGGTCAATGCAATGCCGGTCCGGTAAGGAGAAACTTGCCGGCGCGGGAGGGTTTCCGCCGCCGGCTTACCGCCGGGGAAGGGTCGCCTTACCTTCCGGAGGTCACTCACCGCCCCGCCGGCTATGGAAATCGCGTCGCGGGGGGTGGATGATCGTGCCGTGGCGCTCAGCTTGAAAGCCCGCGCGGTATCGGAGACCTACTGGCTCCCGACCTCGCGCAGCTGGGCGAGCGAGACGGCGCCGCGCCGGAGTGCCTCGTTGGCCAGTCTCGCCCGCCGATTGGAGTCGGTGGCGAGGACGCCGAACTTGTCATACAGGTTCGCGAGATGTTGTTTGACCGCGGCTTGGGTGATGACCAGCTCGTCGGCGATCGACCGGGTTGGGGCTGGTTCGGTGAACATGTCGCGGTCGAGCAGGGGCCGGCAGAGAGCCAGCAACACGTCGCGCTCGCGGGTGGTCAGCGTTGGCGGCGCGTCCTCAGCCTCGGTCTGGGTGCCCTCCGCGCCCAGCGCGTCACGAAAGATCAGGCGGCTGTGGCCGACCCGGATCTCGTCGCCGTGCCGCAGCCGCTGCGAGGACCAGATCCGCTCGCCGTTGACCCAGGTCCCGTTCGAGGAGCCCAGATCGGTGACGCACCAGCCAGCCGGAAAGCGCTCGAGGATCGCGTGTAGACGGCTGGCGGTCGCGTCCTCGGCGAGGCAGATGTCGTTCTCGGCGGCTTTGCCGACCGTTGTTCGCTCGGCTTGGAGCGGGAATCGCCAGCTCTGCACCCCGAACATCACCTCAACCTGCGCGCCCATACCGACAAGGTTAAGAGAACCGCGCGACGGCGTGTGAAAGAGCGCAACGATGGCGACGCTGATCAACGGGCGATACGAGATCCTCGAGTTGGTCGGAATCGGCGGCGAGGGGCGCGTCGTCAAGGCGCTCGATCGCCGGCACGACCGGCTCGTGACCTTGAAGATCCGTGCGATCAGGGACGGCCAGGGGCGGGAGGAGCTGCTGAGCGAGGCGCGGATCCTGCTCGCGGTCCCTCCGCATCCCGCGCTTCCGCTCGTCCGCGAGGACTTCTTCGACGGCGATGACTACGTGCTCGCGATGGACTGGGTCGATGGCACCGATCTGGCCACGCTGCTGCGCGACCGGGGGCGGCCTGGGCTGGCGCCCTCGAGCGTCTTGGCCTACCTGTCGCAGACCGCCGAGGCACTGACCCACCTTCACTCGCAGCTTCCGCCGGTCATCCACGGCGACGTGAAGCCGGCGAACCTGATCCTGACCACCGGCGGGCGGATCAAGCTCGTCGATTTCGGGATCTCGTCGGCGCCGAACGCACTCCGTCGCCGCTTTGGCACTCCCGGCTACCGGGCGCCGGAGCTCGCCGCGGATGGGGCGCCGTCGCGGGCTAGCGACATCTATGCGCTGGCCGCCACCGCGTTCGCGCTGCTGACCGGTTCCGCCCCGGCCGGTGTGCTGCCAGCGTGGGAGGGCATCGAGCCGCCGCAGGCGGAGCAGCTCGAGGCCGCCATCCGGCTCGGGATGGCGACCGACCAAGCACGCCGACCGGCGACGCCGGGCGAGCTGGTCGAACGCATGCGCGCCGGGTGGGCCGAGGCGCTGCCGACCGGCGTGATTACGTTCTGCCTATCGGACATCGATGGCTCGCCCGCGCTTTGGGACGCCCATCCAGCCGCGATGGCCGAGGCGCTGGTGCGCCACGACGAGTTGATCGCGGATTGCGTGGAGCGTCGTGGCGGCCGGTTCCTGAAATCGATCGGAGAATCAACCGTCTCAGTGTTCGACTCGGCGCCCGAGGCGCTGATCGCCGCGGTCGCCGCCACGCGTGCGCTATCGGTGGAGCAGTGGCCAGCGGATCTGCCGATCGCGGTTCGCTTCGGAATCCACACCGGCGAGGCCGAACACCGAGGCACCGACTACCTCGGGCCGGCGGTAAACCTCGCGGCCCAGCTGCGCGACCAGGCCGACGCCGGGCAAATCTTCCTTTCCTCTGCCACCACCGAGTTGGTCGGTGCGCATCTTCCCGACGGCTGCGAACTAATCGATCTCGGCCCCCATCGCCTGCGCGGACTCGGCAAACCCGAGCATGTGCACGCGGTGAAGGCGCCGGGCATCGGAGCCCCGCTTGCCGCGACCGACTGCCCGTATCGAGGCCTGCTCGCGTTCGAGCCAGAGGACCGCGCCTATTTCTTCGGGCGCGAGGCCGTAGTCCGCGAGCTGATCGAGCGGCTGCGACCCGGTGGGCTGGTGGCGGTGGTCGGCGCATCGGGCAGCGGCAAGTCGTCGCTCCTGCGCGCCGGCCTCATCGCGGCGGTACGCGCCGGCGAAGTCGCGGTCATAGAACGCGTTGTGCTGGTGACGCCGGGTGCCTCTCCGCGGCTCGATGTCGAGGACGATCCGGCCCAGCTGGTGGTGGTCGATCAGTTCGAGGAGCTGTTCACTCTGTGCGAAGACCCGGACCGCCGGCAGGCCTTTATCGATTCGCTGCTGGCGGTGCGGGGTGCGGTGGCGATCGGGGTGCGGGCGGACATTTACGGCAAGCTCATGTCTCATCCCGAGCTCGCCCGCGCGGTGGCCGCCAACCAGCTCCCGCTCGGGGCTATGAGCGAGGACGAGCTCGGGCGGGCGGTGACCGAGCCGGCCCGTCTGGCGGGGCTGCGGCTCGAGCCGGGGCTGGTCGAGCTCGCCGTTCGCGAGGTGGCCGGCGAGCCCGGGGCGCTGCCGCTGCTCTCGCACGCGCTGCGCGCGACCTGGGAGCGCCGCGACGGACGCACCCTCACCGTCGAGGCCTACCGCGCCACGGGAGGGGTCGCATCGGCGATCGCGCAGACCGCCGACAGCGTCGTCGCCTCCCTCCGCCCGGGGCAGCGTGAGATCGCGCGCAGCGTGTTCCTACGGCTCACCGAGCTGGGGGACGGCACGGCCGAGTCGCGCCGGCGCGCCAGCATCGAGGAGCTCGTCCCCGAAGGCGTCTCACCCGAAGCTGTCGAAACGCTCCTGGAGCGCCTCGCCGAGGCGCGGCTGGTCACGCTCGGCGAGGGTACCGCGGAGGTCGCACACGAGGTCCTGATCCGCGAGTGGCCCACCCTGCGCGGCTGGCTTGAAGAAGACCGCGAAGGGATCCGCCTGCACCGCCAGCTCGGCACAGCCGCCCGCATATGGGAAGCCGGCCGTCAAGACACATCCGACCTTTACCGCGGCGCGCGGCTCGCCGCCGCCGCCGACTGGGCCCAACACAATGAGGCAGAGCTCAACGCCACCGAACGTCGCTTCCTCGACGCCGGCCTCCAAGAAGCCGACCGCGGGCGTCGCGCCCAGCTACGCGCCAACCGACGCCTGCGCGCCTTACTTGCCGGCGCCCTTGTCCTCCTCCTGATCGCGGTAGTCGCCGGAGTCATAGCGCTGATCCAGCGAAGCCACGCCCAGGCGCAGGCCCTGACATCAGACGCCGAGAGACTCGGAGCGCAGGCGTTGAGCGATCCGAACGTGGACCACTCGCTCCTGCTGGCGGCAACCGGAGTGGAGCTTCAGGATCGGGTCCAGACGCGGAGCGACCTATTCGCCGATCTGCAACAGAACGCCGCCCTGCTCCGTTTGATTCGCCCGTCCGATGTGGAGATCACCGCGCTTGACGTCAGCCCGGACGGACGGCTGCTCGTGGTTGGCGATGCGTCGGGCACCGTCCGGTTCATCGATCTGGCCACTTGGAGGACGCAGGGTGCGGTCGTGCGGCTCGACGAGCCGATCGGGCAACGTGACCTGAGCTTCTCGCCCGATGGCCACACGGTGATGGCCGTGGCGATCGGCCCCAACCGCTCGGAGCTGTACGCGATCGACGCGGCCGATCGTCG